>NZ_JBXWSF010000083.1:0-17752 GCF_059613285.1 Ruegeria sp. BHSB058
CATCGAACGCGCGCCCAAAGATCGCCGACTATCCCTTTACCACGCTGCACCCCAATCTCGGCGTTGTCGGTGTCGACAATGTGGAATTTGTCGTGGCCGACATCCCCGGCCTGATCGAAGGTGCGCATGAAGGGCGCGGTATTGGGGATCGGTTCCTGGGTCATGTCGAACGCTGCGCCGTTCTGTTGCATTTGGTTGATGGCACTTCGGAATCGGTGGCCGATGACTATCGCACGATTATTCATGAGCTCGAGGCTTATGGCGGTCATCTCGCTGAAAAGCCACGCATTACCGTGCTGAACAAGATCGATGCGCTGGACGAAGAAGAACTTGATCTGGCGAAAAGCGCGCTGGAAGAAGCCGTTGGCGGCCCTGTTATGACCATGTCAGGTGTCGCCCGCCAAGGCGTGACCGAGGTGCTGCGCGCGCTGCGCACGCAGATCGACGCCGACCGCTTGCGCCACAAACCCGCCGAGGAGGCGCAGCCTTGGCAACCCTGACGTCGGCCAAACGGATTGTCGTCAAGATCGGGTCGGCCTTGCTGGTCGACCGTTACACCGGGTTGCTGCGCGGCGATTGGCTGGTTTCCCTGGCCAGCGACGTGGCATGGCTCAAGGGGCAGGGCACGGACGTCATCCTTGTCTCGTCGGGGTCCATCGCACTTGGGCGCGGTGTTCTGAAACTTCCTGCAACAACCTTGCCTTTGGAACAGTCTCAAGCCGCTGCAGCCGTCGGGCAAATCCGTCTCGCCCGCGCTTATGAAGAGGCGCTGGATCCGCATGGCATCACCACGGCTCAGGTGTTGGTTACACTCGAAGACAGCGAAGATCGCCGTCGCTATCTGAATTCCCGCGCAACACTGGAAACACTTCTCAGCCTCGGGGCCGTTCCCATCGTGAACGAAAACGACACCGTGGCGACTGACGAAATCCGCTATGGCGATAACGACCGGCTGGCGGCGCAGATCGCCGTAACCGTCGGGGCCGATCAGTTGATCCTGTTGTCGGATGTGGACGGGTTCTATTCCGCCAATCCGAACCACGATCCATCTGCCCTGCGTTTCGACGTGATCGAAAAAATCACGCCCGAGATCGAGGCGATGGCAGGAGACGCAGGATCAGGTCTGTCCAAGGGCGGCATGAAGACCAAGTTGATGGCCGCAAAAATGGCCATTGCGGCGGGGTGCGATATGGCGATTACAGAAGGATCGCCCCTCAACCCTCTGACAACGTTGGAAAATGGAGCGAACTGCACTTGGTTCAAAGCGACACTTGATCCGCATGCGGCGCGAAAACGCTGGATTGCGGCGATGAAGCCGCGAGGCGAAATCATCGTGGATAGTGGCGCCGCCAGGGCACTGGCAAACGGCAAGAGCCTGTTGCCTGCCGGGATCGTCGAGGTTTGCGGCGATTTCGGTCGCGGTGATCCAGTTGCCATTCTGGATGCCGATGCCCGTTGGTTGGGTCAGGGACTCAGCCGCTATACGGCGCAAGAAGCGGACGCGATCAAGCGGCGTAAAACCTCGGAAATCGAAGGTATTCTTGGATATCCGGGTCGGGCGGCGCTTGTTCACCGGGACGATATGGCTCTCTGAAGCGCAGTTTTGTAAGATGTAGAAGAAAGGCCTTGGCTATGAAAGATCTGGACAACATACCCGCTGTGATGGCCGAGATCGGTGTCCGCGCCAAAGATGCCTCGAAAGAGCTTGCCTTTGCGACTGCCGAACGCAAACATGCCGCGCTGATTGCAGCGGCAGATGCTGTTTGGGCCAATCGCGACAAGATCATCAAGGCCAATCTGAAAGACCTGGAATTTGGGCGCGACAAGGGCCTGAACCCTGCGATGATGGACCGGCTGATGCTGGATGAGGCGCGCATTCAGGGGATGGTGGACGGGCTGCGCACGGTGGCCGATCAGGCCGATCCTGTTGGGGAAGTTCTGGCGGAATGGGAAATGCCGACCGGCCTGAACATCCAGCGCGTGCGCACGCCCTTGGGGGTGATCGGCGTGATTTATGAAAGCCGCCCGAACGTTACCGCGGATGCCGGCGCGCTGTGCCTGAAATCCGGCAACGCGGTGATATTGCGCGGAGGGTCCGAAAGCTTCCACTCGTCGGGGGCGATTCACGCCTGTCTGGTTGAAGGACTGAAGGCCGCGAACCTGCCCGAAGATGCCATCCAGCTGGTGCCGACCCGCGACCGGGCGGCGGTTCAGGAATTGCTGACCATGACCGACCATATCGATGTCATCGTGCCGCGCGGTGGCAAGGGGCTGGTTGGGCTTGTGCAGCGCGAAGCGCGCGTGCCCGTTTTTGCCCATCTCGAAGGGATCGTTCACATCTATATCGACAAGGCCGCTGATCCGGTAAAGACCATCGATGTGGTTCTGAACGCCAAGACCCGCCGAACCGGTATCTGTGGCGCGGCGGAATGCCTGCTCGTGCATCAGGATGTCGTGGACTCGATTGGCAAGGATGTCGTCGCAGCACTTCTTGCCGCAGGTGTCGAGGTTCATGCCGAGGGCGCTTTGGCTACCGACGGTACCGTTGCCGCGACCGAGGCCGACTGGGGCAAGGAATTCCTCGACAGCATCATCGCTGCACGCACCGTGGCGGATGTTGACGCGGCCATTGACCATATCCGTCAGTACGGCTCGAACCACACTGATTGCATCATGACCGAAGATGCCGCCACGGCGGCAAGGTTCTTCGAGCGCCTGGACAGTGCCATTCTGATGCACAACGCGTCGACTCAGTTCGCCGATGGCGGCGAATTCGGGATGGGGGCCGAGATTGGCATCGCGACCGGCAAGATGCATGCGCGTGGCCCGGTCGGCGCAGCGCAACTGACAAGTTTCAAATATCTGGTGCGCGGAAACGGAACCACCCGCGCCTGACGCTCCGTCAAAGAAAGACCAGTCAGAATCGGATTGAGGCGCGGGTCGATGTCGTTTCGGCCCGCGCGCGTCGACCAAGATCTTTTGCCGTTTGCGCCAGTAACGCGAACTGAACCAGAGCCGGGGTGACCTGCACCTTGAAGTCCCGTGTATTCAGCCCGTGCCACAAGTCCTGATTCACGTTCATCTTGTCGGCTGTGCCAACCACGTTCCATTGACCTTCCGAACAAGTCACCTCGACAGTGCCCCCAAATGGCATCGCAGATTCACAGCACTGGATTGCCAGAAAAGCCAGTTTGACCTCGCTGCGCGGTTTGGCGTCACCTGGCGCCCAGTGGATTTTTACGCGCCCGGTTCTCGTCAGATCGGCTAGCACCCCGGTTATTTCAGTACGTCCCAGCGGCTGATTTCCTCCGGCCCCGAAGGCGATGCGAAAGAACCGTATACGGGCACTGGCATTGTCCACGCTGCCCGAGATAAGCTCCATCTCGGGGCCCGGCACCCCGCCGGACATGTTCAGCAACTCCAATCCGTTTGTGATCGCGCCGATCGGACTGATCAGGTCATGACAGATTCGCGACCCGATCAAAGCGGCCAGGTTGACGTTGCCTTCGCTCATGCGTACCTCCTGCAGACCCGTCAGATATCCCGGAAACAAGCCGTTATGACAGACCTTAATGCAATTCTTGCACCGGGCATGTTCGTCCGCCACCCCGATTTCCCCGACTGGGGTGTTGGACAGGTTCAGTCCAACATAGGTGGCAAGATCACTGTCAACTTCCGCGAGCAGGGGAAAGTGGTGATCGACGGAACGAACATCGCCCTTTTGCCCATCTTTGATCCGGAAAACTGATTGACGATTGGTTAACGTCCACACGGAAAAGCATCGACAGGTTGCCATTTCTTTTGAATGTACTGTATCAGCGCGACGGCAAAACGATTGCCAAACCATTGGATAGGATATGTCGGACCGCGGCCCAAGTTTTACCGTCAAGATCGCCGAGACCGAGGCAGAGCTGCACGCGGCGCAGCGCCTGCGTTATGACGTCTTCGTGCGCGAACTGGGCGGTGGGGGCAAGATGGTGGATCACGACACAGGACTGGAACGCGACAGGTTTGACCCTTTCTTCGATCACATGCTGGCCATTGATGATGAAACCGGCAATGTGATTGGTGTCTATCGGCTGCTGCCCGATGACAAGGCTCAGGCCGCGGGCCAGTTCTACTCCGAGGACGAATATGACCTGACCGTTCTCAAACGAAGCGGCAGGAAACTGCTGGAATTGGGGCGGTCATGCGTGCATCCCGACTATCGGGGCGGCATGGCGATGTATCATCTGTGGAACGGGTTGGCGGCCTATGTGGCGGACCATCAAATCGACATTCTGTTCGGCGTCGCCAGCTTTCACGGCACCGACGTGACGACACTGGCCCAGCCGCTATCGATGCTGCATCACAACCACCTGGCTCCGGCCGATATTCGCGTCAGGGCGCAGCCCAGGCACTACGTTGATATGAACCTCATCCCAAAAGCCGAACTGAATCGCCGCGAGGCGATGCTGGGCGTTCCGACCCTGATCAAGGCCTACCTGCGGCTGGGCGGATTTGTTGGGGACGGCGCCTATATCGATCATGCCTTCAATACCACGGATGTCTGCCTGATCCTCGATACCGCCCGAATGAACGAGCGCCAGCGTCGTATCTACAGCGGAGCGCGCATGTGACCGACCCTCTGTGGAACAGCGATGATGAACCTGATCCGATCCGCATCAGTTTGGGAGGATGGTTACGTGTTCTGGCACGTGGCATACCCTTGGCGTTTTTGGTGTTTGGCGGGCTTCTGGTTCTTCTACTGGTTCGCCTGATCGAACATCCGATTCATGGCCATAATCGCCCGATCACGCCTCACATCGCTCAATTCGTGTGCCGGAATGCGCTGCGTATCCTGGGAATCGGGTTCTGCACATCCGGCGAACTGATGCGCCAACACGGTGCTGTGGTTGCAAATCATACTTCCTGGCTGGACATATTCGCCCTGAATGCGCGCAAGCGGGTCTATTTCGTGTCCAAAGCCGAGGTTGCGAGATGGCCTGCCATTGGCTGGCTGGCGCGTGCAACCGGAACGGTGTTCATCGAACGGAACCCTAAAAAGGCCAGGGAACAGACCGAGATTTTTGAATCCCGGCTTAAGGCGGGTCATAAACTCCTGTTTTTTCCCGAAGGCACTTCGACCGATGGTTTGAGGGTTTTGCCATTCAAAACAACTCTGTTCGCTGCGTTCTTCTCCGATCACCTGCGGGATGACGTTCACATCCAGCCCGTTTCGGTCATTTTCCACGCCCCCGATGGTGAATCCGACCGGTTTTACGGCTGGTGGGGCGATATGGAGTTTGGCCCGCATCTTCTCAAAACCCTCGCGGCCCGGCGGCAAGGCTGGGTCGAACTGATCTACCACTCCCCGGCAAAGGTCAGTGATTTTGGCGACCGCAAGGCGCTCGCGGCCCATTGTGAAAATGCCGTGCGCAATGCCCACGCCCTCGCGCGGTCATCAAAATAAGGGCGATTGGCCCTTGCACCCCATTCAATCCTGCCGTATACGC
This sequence comes from Ruegeria sp. BHSB058, assembly GCF_059613285.1. NCBI lineage: Bacteria > Pseudomonadati > Pseudomonadota > Alphaproteobacteria > Rhodobacterales > Roseobacteraceae > Ruegeria > Ruegeria sp. BHSB058. The sequence goes on from NZ_JBXWSF010000083.1 coordinate 5,496, forward strand.
GCGCCATTCAAACCCGCAGGCGGGGTTTGGCCCTTTTGGGGGAGACATCCCCAACAGGACCGCCGGTTGGAGCACCCGCTCTGAAACCCCCGCCGAGGAAGAAACCGGAAAGGAAAACAAAGCATGGCTCTTCCCGAGTTCACCATGCGTCAGCTGCTGGAAGCTGGCGTTCACTTCGGCCACCAGACACAACGCTGGAACCCGCGCATGTCGCCGTTCATCTACGGCGCGCGTAATGGCATCCACATCATGGACCTGACCCAGACCGTTCCTATGTTGGATCAGGCGCTGAACGTGATCCGTGAAACTGTCGCAAAAGGCGGCCGTATCCTGTTCGTCGGCACCAAGCGTCAGGCCGCAGGCCCGATCGCCGAAGCGGCCGAAAAATCGGCACAGTATTTCATGAACCACCGCTGGCTGGGTGGGACGCTGACCAACTGGAAAACCGTTTCCCAGTCGATCAGCCGACTCAAGCAGATCGACGAAACCATGGAATCCGGCGCCGAAGGCCTGACCAAGAAAGAGCGTCTGGGCATGGAGCGTGACCAGCAGAAGCTTCAGGCTTCGCTGGGTGGCATTCGCGAAATGGGCGGCGTTCCGGACCTTCTTTTTGTCATCGACGTCAAGAAAGAAGCACTGGCAATTGCCGAAGCCAACAAACTGGGTATCCCGGTTGTGGCCGTGGTCGATACCAACTGTTCGCCCGATGGTGTCGACTACATCATTCCCGGCAACGACGACGCGGCCCGTGCCATCTCTTTGTACTGCGATCTGGCTGCGCGCGCCGCGCTTGACGGCATGTCCGCGCAACTGGGCGCCGCAGGCGTTGACCTGGGTGAGCTGGAAGAAGCGCCGGTCGAAGAAGCCGTCGCAGAAGACGCCGAAGCCACCGCAGAAGCGTAAGCTGCCCGTCATATGAATGACATACGGGGCAGGGTAGACCTGCCCCTAATCCGTTTGAATTGAGGAGAGCCCAGAGATGGCAATCACAGCTGCACTCGTAAAAGAACTGCGCGACGCAACCGGCGCAGGCATGATGGACGCAAAAAAAGCCCTGACCGAAACCGCAGGTGACATGGAAGCCGCCGTTGACTGGCTGCGCACCAAAGGTCTGGCAAAAGCAGCGAAAAAATCTGGCCGCACCGCCGCCGAGGGCCTGGTGGCCGTTGTTGTCGAGGGCGGCAAGGGCGTGGCTGTTGAGGTTAACGCAGAAACCGACTTCGTCGCCAAAAACGCCGAGTTCCAGGACATGGTGGCTGGCATTGCCGCTGCTGCAGTCAACGTCGCCGACGTTGAAGCGCTGAAAGCGGCCGATCTGGGCGGAAAATCCGTCGCTGACACCCTGACCGACAAGATCGCGAAAATCGGTGAAAACATGTCGATCCGCCGCATGGCCAAGATCGAAGGCGACACCGTGGTGTCCTATGTTCACAACGCGGCAACCGCAGGCATGGGCAAGATCGGTGTGCTGGTTGCGCTGTCGGGTGGCGACGAAAACATCGGCAAGCAGGTCGCAATGCACATCGCCGCCGTAAACCCCGCCGCCCTGTCCGAAGCAGACATGGACCCGGCGATTGTCGAAAAGGAAAAGCAGGTCCAGATGGACATCGCCCGCGAATCCGGCAAGCCGGAGCAGGTGATTGAAAAGATGATCGAAGGTCGGATGAAAAAATTCGTGGCCGAGTCGACCCTGCTGAACCAGCAGTTCGTCGTAAACCCGGACCTGACCGTTGAAGCCGCTGCAAAAGAATCCGGCGCCACCATCACCGGCTTCATTCGACTGGAAGTTGGCGAAGGCATCGTGGTCGAAAAAGAAGACTTCGCAGCCGAAGTCGCCAAGGCCGCACAGGGTTAAGTTCAACCCATCCAGGATCGCCAAAAGGGCCGGTTGCAGAATTCGCAGCCGGCCTTTTTCGTTTCCGAACGAAAAAAAGGACCGCCAATCGCAGTCCCGACAAGCTCAAACCGGAAATAAATGAGGGGCCCTGCACGATGGGGATGGAAGGGCCCCTCAAAATTCCGACATTGGCGCGCCGAACAATAAAACGACCACTGCCAGACCGGACGGAGAGCGACGATATTGCGAAGATCCGTCCAAATGTTCCTTGGCCAAAGCCACCACTCACGGAACGCGATAATAATGCACCGCCACCCGAAAGTTTGGTAGTCATGATTTCCTTACCTTAGGTAACCATGCGTCAACTGGCGCAAAAAGCGCAGGTTCAAGCTTCCATGACGAACATCTGATTGTGCAAAGCAGCCTTCAGAACAGCCTGTGCGGTCGTCTCGACGGCCAGGGCCTGACGCGCCAGCCTGAGATGTTTTTCAACCGTTGCCGATGTCAGCCCCATCAGCAACGCGATGTCCTGCGTCGTCTTTCCGTCGCCCACCCATTGCAGCGCCTCGCGTTGCCGCTTGGTCAGCGAACGGTTGGGCGGATTATAGGGCAGGGTCAGGATCTTGAGATGCACTATGTTGTTCATCAGCAGGATGTCATTTCCATGCTCATCCCAGATTGCCTCGACATCGTCTTGTGACAGCCCCTTTCGCGCGGCCAGGGAAATCGCGCCTTTGGTACGCATGGAGACCGAGTTGAAACTGACCGTGTAACCAGCGGTCACACCCATCGAGGCGTTGAACTCATACACCTGCCGCTCCTTATCGGTCATCGTATTGTTCGCCAACGCCTCAGAAATATGCCTCCAACTGCCGGCGCCTTCATTTCTCAACGCCCATTTCAGCATGGGTGCGTGGAAATACAGCCCCGAGTGCAGGAACCCGTCTATGTACTCCTTGCAATGGTTGGTCAGGATGATGAAATCCTCGGGATCGCCCAACGAGGTAGGTGTGCGATATTGCGTGTATCCGTAAAGAAGCCGAACAAAGCCGAATTTTTCCATCTGACGGCAATGTGCATCCCACAGTTCTTCAAGCGACTTTGCGTAGCTGACGAAATTGAGGTACTCGACTGGCGTCATTGTCGGTTATCTCGCTGAAAATGATTTGACAGTGCGTCGAGCGCCAGCAGATATCCTTGCGCTCCAAAGCCGCAAATCTGCCCGACCGCGACAGGGGCGATATAGGATGTGTGCCTGAAGGGCTCGCGGGCATGGATATTTGACAGGTGAACCTCGACGACAGGAACTTCGGCCGAGGAAATCGCATCCATCAAGGCCACAGAGGTATGCGTATAAGCTCCCGCATTCAACACGATCCCGTCCCGAACACCGCGCGCGTCGTGAATGGCATCGATCAGCGCACCTTCGTGGTTTGACTGCATGCATGTGATGTCAAGGCCGATCACGGATCCATGCGCGACACAGGCCTCTTCGATCATTTTCAACGTGGTGTGGCCGTATACCTCTGGTTGTCGAGTACCCAACAGGTTCAGGTTCGGACCATTCAGGACCAGAATTTTTTTCATGTATGTATTTCCCCATTGGCGTACTTTTTACGGGGTTCGCAGACGACTGTCCACAGCGATGCCTTGGTACCGCAGCCCCAACGGCAATTGGTTGCCCGATCAGCGTGGTAGAAGTCTGGCACAATTTCATGGCGAAAAGATGCTGAAACCCGTTCGGCGCAACTTCAGCAGCGCATCATATGGCGAAATTTGGAACAGGCGCCTCTAACTGATCAGTTTCAGTGTGTTTTCTGAGGCCGAGCAACTCAGATAACCGCTTGCCATCAATCCAAAACCACTCAAAAACTCTCAATGCTGCAGCATATTCCAGTTCGCATTGGTTCAATGCTGATTCGTATTGTTGGTATCGTGACAAGGAAAGTCACGCGATCACGTCATCCAAATCGAAGGGTTTCCTTTCCCAAGACGGCCTCTTTGAACGAAGCGGACGCGGGCCGAACTGTTAACCAGTGAATACAGACACGGCATGCCTTCCAATCACCCAAGGGTTGAGGGTCGCAGCTTTAAACTTGGCCTCGATCTTTACGCACGACAACGTCCACCGTGTGATAACCGCAGGGCCGCAGATCGCCTGTGCGTCACTACGAGCTTATCCTCAGGTGAATCCTCTTTGTCTAATTGTCATTTGATGACACCAGCCGCAGCTGAAAGGTGCGAGATTTGAACGCTCCTTGATCCGCGGTCAGTCCCGCAACCGATTCCGTGCAACTCACCGGCCTCGCGGCAAGCTGCGAGACGGGTTTGACCCGACATGATTCAATGTCAAATCTCACCGGGGTTTTGGCTCTGAATGTGTCGGCCACCAATACTCCCAATACACGGCTGACATCGCCCAAATCGCTTTTCAAAGGCATCAGGATCATCCTGGCCTCGACTTTCGCCATCCCCAGCCGTGTCGGCGCCGCCAATTTAAACTCTGCAATGGCTGGTGCGTCGAAGACCTGCACCAGGGCATTGGCCAGTTCATCCCGAGCGCAAGGTGTGAAATACGCTGAAACCGGCATCCCGCGCACTTCCATACCGGCCAACTCTGTCAAGTGGCTGCCAGCCAGACGAAACCGTGCGACACCAGGCGCGACACGTTCCAGGATGAAAGTGAACTGCAGGATGTTGTTCAACCCGCGCGGATCAATATCCGACCGCTTCGGAACGCCTGTGCCATCCAACAGCGCGGTCCAATAGGCTTCGGCCTGCCGGATGGGAGATAAACTGCGACCGCTGACAAACCGATCCATGGGCACCACCTTCCCCGATACCGATCCGGGGACGTTTTTACTCAACTCTTTCACCACTTAACCCCCTGCCAAATGACAGATCACCCAACTACTCAGCGCTCAGTGATACGCAGTTTACTCAAGTCTTATCCTGACACGGGTTGAGTCAATTTTGGAGCAAATCTTTAACGTTTGGTTAACGCCGGTTAACGTGACCTTTTCAGGCCAACACTTGCCCTCTGCCGCCCTATGGCATTAGGTGCATCCACCACCGGCATCAGGAAAGGGCAGGTATGATAAGATCCATGACCGGTTTCGCCTCGGGCAAGGGCGAATTTGGCGCATATAGCTGGAGCTGGGAATTGCGCAGCGTGAACGGCAAGGGGCTGGACCTGCGTTTGCGTGTTCCCGATTGGCTGACCGGTCTCGAAGCGGCCCTTCGCGCCGACCTGGCCAAGGCGGCCGCGCGCGGCAATATCACCCTGTCCCTGCGAGTCGCCCGCAGCGAAGAAAGTGGCGACCTGACGCTGAACCGCGATTTGCTACAATCAGCACTCGACGCTCTGGCGACGGTCGAGCACGAGGCAAAAACCAAGGGAATATCCCTCGCTCCATCCCGCGCATCAGATCTCCTGGCCTTGCGCGGTATGATGGAAGCAGGCGCTGACGAGGATGACGCCGGGCCTCTGGTTGAACAGCTGAAACGGGATTTCGGGCAACTGGTCCGGTCCTTTCTGGATATGCGCGGGACCGAAGGGGATGCGTTGGTGCGCGTGCTGCAATCGCAACTCGATCTGGTCGAGGCTCTGACCAGACAGGCTGCCGAACTGGCGCTTTCCCGGCGGGACCAGATGGCAGACACTCTAAAGGCCAATCTCGCGCGCGTGCTGAACAATACCGACGGCGCAGACCCCGACCGGGTTGCGCAGGAACTCGCCCTGATTGCGGTCAAGGCCGATGTGACCGAGGAAATCGATCGTCTTACCGCCCATGTTGCTGCCGCGCGCGATCTGTTGGGGCAGGGCGGGCCGATTGGGCGCAAAATGGATTTCCTGATGCAGGAGTTCAACCGCGAGGCCAATACGTTGTGTTCAAAGTCGCAGAACGCGGATTTGACCACCCTGGGGCTTGAGCTCAAGGCCGTGATCGATCAGATGCGCGAACAAGTGCAGAACGTGGAATAAATACGGGAATACGACATCATGGCAAATCGCCGGGGCCTTCTGATCATTCTGTCCTCACCCTCGGGCGCGGGCAAGTCCACGCTGGCCAAACGGCTGCGGGCGTGGGACGCATCCATCCGGTTCTCGGTCTCGGCCACCACCCGCGAACCACGCCCCACAGAGATCGACGGACAGGACTATCACTTCATCACCGAAGAGGCGTTCAAATCCGCCGTGAACAAGGGCGAAATGCTGGAACATGCCCACGTCTTCGGCAACTTCTACGGCTCACCCAAGGGCCCGGTACAAACCGCCATCGAAAACGGGCAGGACGTTCTGTTCGACATCGACTGGCAGGGGGCGCAACAGATCCGGAACTCCGATCTGGGTCAGCACACGCTGTCGATCTTCCTTCTGCCACCCTCGATCCACGAGTTGCGCCGCAGACTGGAATCGCGTGGTCAGGACGATGCCGAAACCATCGCGCGCCGGATGCAGAAAAGCTGGGACGAGATCAGTCACTGGGGCAGTTACGACCACGTGCTGATCAACGATGATCTGGACGCGACCGAAGAGGCGCTCAAGACCATCATCACCGCGACCCGCCTGCGCCGCATCCAACAGCCGCACCTGACGGACCACGTGCGCGCCCTGCAATCCGAATTCGAGGAAACGTCATGACGATCTATGCTCTCGGCGAACACAAGCCACGGATCCACCCAGACACCTGGGTCGCGCCGGATGCCAACCTGATCGGCCAGGTCGTGCTTGAACAAGGCGCATCGGTCTGGTTCGGCTGCACCATCCGCGCCGATCACGAAGAGATCCGTGTGGGCGCTGGCAGCAACGTGCAGGAAGACTGCATCATGCATATCGACGCGGGCTATCCCTTGACCATCGGCCGCGACTGCACCATCGGCCACAAGGTGATGCTGCATGGCTGCACGATCGGGGACAACACCCTGATCGGCATGGGCGCCATCGTCCTGAACGGCGCAAAAATAGGCAGGAACTGCCTGATCGGGGCTGGGGCACTGATCACTGAAAACAAGGAAATCCCAGACAACTCATTGGTCATGGGCACTCCCGGAAAGGTCGTGCGCCAACTCGATGACACGGCCGCCGCCCGGCTTGCCTTGAGCGCGCGGATGTATCAGAAAAACATGCGCAAGTTTCGCGAAACCCTTGTCCCCGTCTCATGACACTCCGCCAGCGAGACGCCGCAATCCGGGTTTAACAGTCGCCGGGCAACCCAATAGTCGCGAATCCACCCATGCCACCTGATCTCCTGTCAGAATTCATCACTGCAATTCCCATGCCTGCGGTTCTGGTGGACAGGTCCGAACGGATCATTGTCGCAAACTCCGATGCTCGGAAACTCTTGGGGCAACAGATCTCAGGTCGACATTTTGCAACCATCCTGCGCCAGCCGCAGGTCATCGAAGCTCTGGAGAAAACGCTTAAGACCACAGAGCCCACAATCACTCGGCACCTGGCCAACGACGGCGCACAGGACACCACTTTCGAGGTCGAATGCCGATTCATATCTGACCTCGGCGAGACCGAGGCAGGGGCGGCGCTTGTCTGTTTCAAGGACATCACCCATCTTGAACAGGCCGGGCAAATGCGACGGGATTTCGTCGCCAATGTCAGCCACGAATTACGCACCCCATTGACAGCGCTCATGGGCTTCATCGAAACCCTGCGCGGCCCTGCCAAAGACGATCCGGCAGCTCGCGAGCGCTTTCTGCAAATCATGGCGGATGAGGCCGACAGGATGAACCGGCTGGTCGGAGATCTGCTGTCTCTGAACCGCGTCGAAAGCGAAGAACGGGTGCGCCCAAAGCAGGAACTCGACCTTTCGACGGTGTTGCTGACCACGATGAACTCCCTTCGTCCCTTGGCTGACACCGCGAATGTTTCCCTGAAACTGGAATCGCCCGACGACCCGGTAATGATCAAGGGTGATCCCGATCAGCTCCGACAGGTCTTCACCAACCTGATCGAAAACGCGATCAAATATGGCGGCAGCGGTGGACAAGTGACCGCGATCCTGATGACACCCGAACGCGATCCGGCCCTTCGCGGCCCCGCAGCGCGGGTTCAGATCATCGACAAGGGGCCGGGGATAGATGCGATTCATCTGCCCCGGCTGACCGAACGGTTCTATCGCGCTGACAGCCACCGCTCGCGTCAACTTGGCGGCACCGGGCTGGGGCTTGCCATCGTCAAGCACATCGTCAATCGCCATCGCGGGCGGTTGCGGGTCGAAAGCGAGGTTGGCAAAGGATCAACCTTCACGGTGTCCCTGCCGCGGTAATTCCAGCAGATTTGGCATTGATGTGTCAATCATGAAACATGCGCATAACAGCAATGCGGAATATTTTTGCCAAACCCGGCCAGTTGTCATGCAACTGTTACAAACCCGTCACAAAAGGCTTACGCGCCGTCCCTAGGAGTGCGCCCAGGATCATCATGGGGTGATCGCAAACGTATCTCTACCAAGGAGACTGAAATGTCCTTTGTGAAACTGTCGGCTTCGGCCCTCGCAATTGCCGCTGTATCCGCAACTGCTGCCGCCGCTCGTGATCAGGTTCAGGTTGCCGGCTCGTCGACCGTACTGCCTTATGCCTCGATCGTTGCCGAAGCTTTTGGCGAAAACTTCGATTTCCCGACGCCGGTTGTTGAATCCGGTGGGTCGTCCGCTGGCCTCAAGCGGTTCTGCGAGGGTGTGGGCGAAAACACTATCGACATCGCCAATGCCTCACGCAAGATCAAGGACAAGGAAATCAAGGTCTGTGCCGAAAACGGCGTAACCGACATTATCGAGGTCCGCATCGGCTATGACGGCATCGTTTTTGCCAGCGATATCAACGGCAACTCTTATGAGTTCACCCCAAGCGACTGGTTTTTGGCCCTGTCCGACAAGATTCTGGTCGACGGCGCTCTGGTCGACAACCCCAACACCACTTGGGCCGATGTGAACCCGGATTTCCCGGTTGTTGATATTCAGGCCTTCATCCCCGGAACCAAGCACGGCACCCGCGAGGTGTTCGAAGACAAGGTGATCCTTGCTGGCTGCGAGGAAACCGGCGCATTCGAAGCTTTCATGGCGGCCAATGGCGATGACAAAAAAGCGGCTGAAAAAGCCTGTATCGCTCTGCGCACCGATGGCAAATCTGTCGATATCGACGGCGATTACACCGAAACGCTGGCCCGCATCGAATCAAACCAAAGCGGCATCGGCGTCTTTGGTCTGGCTTTCTATGAGAACAACACCGACAAGCTGCAGGTTGCCACCATGTCGGGCATCGTTCCCTCGACCGAATCGATCGCAACCGGCGAATACCCGGTGTCCCGCCCACTGTTCTTCTACGTGAAGAAAGCGCATATCGGTGTGATCCCCGGCCTCAAGGAATATGTCGAGTTCTTCGTCGCTGACGAGGTCGCAGGCCCCGATGGCCCATTGGCCGAATACGGTCTGGTCGCCGACCCTGAACTGGGCGACACCCAGAACGCTGTCGCAGACGAAGCCACGATGGACGGCAATTCGTAATCTGCCCGCGATCATCCGAAACTGACCGGGGCAGGAGCGCTGCCCCGGTCTTGCTGCTTCTGAATACGGATATTGGTTCTGATGCCGACACTCTGGCTGGTGATATCGCTGTTTGTTCTGGCCGCCATCGGGTATGTCGCCGGGCGCCGTCGCGCACTGAATTCGGCTGGCGGCAACACGCGCGCCCTCCATTCCTTGCCCGTCTACTACGGACTTAACGTGGCGCTGACATCTCTTGTGCCCGCGCTCGGCGTTCTCGTCATCTGGCTGCTGGCACAGCCCATGATCGTCGAGAGCCGGGTCTCGGGCATGATCCCCGACGAGGCGATTCCGCAGGAATCGACCCGTGACCTGCTTATGTCCGATGTCCGGCGTGTGGCCGATGGATTGGACATCGCCGTGCAACAGGGTGTCCTGACCCGACTTGAGGCCCGCGCACTGGATGCAGAGGAAACAGATATCCGTGCGCAATTGGGTGATCTCGGCGTCGCGCTGGGATCGGATGTTCGCCCCGAGGTTCTGCGCGCCGCACAAAGCTATCGTCGGATGAACACCCTTGGCGGAAGTGCAATGGCAATCCTCGTCGCAGCGCTTGCCCTTGGCGGTCTGGCAGTCTCCTACGCGAGAACTCACAAAGACTTCCGGGCGCGCAATACCGTAGAACGTGGCATTCTGGCGTTACTGATCCTGGCCGCCTCGCTGGCCATTCTGACCACAGTTGGCATCGTTCTGTCGATGCTCTTCGAGACCACGAATTTCTTCCGCCTGCATGATTGGAAGGACTTTTTCCTGGGCAGCACCTGGGCGCCGAATTTCCGCGGCGATTCCGAATTGTCCATTCTGCCGCTGCTGTGGGGCACGTTGTACATTTCGGCCATCGCGCTTCTGGTGGCAGTACCAATTGGACTATTCGCCGCAATCTACCTGTCCGAATACGCCGGCAAGGCCACCCGCAGCTTTGCCAAGCCAATGATCGAAATTCTCGCCGGCATCCCGACAATCGTCTACGGCCTCTTTGCATTGCTGACCGTTGGCCCGATGCTGGCAAACGTTTTTTCCAAGGGCGGATTGCTGGGGGTCGAATGGATGGCCGGTGCAACGTCGGTACTGACCGCAGGATTGGTGATGGGTATCATGCTGATCCCGTTCGTCTCGTCCCTGTCCGATGATATCATCAACGCCGTTCCACAATCGATACGCGACGGCTCGCTGGGCCTGGGCGCGACTAGATCCGAAACCATTCGCCAGGTCGTCCTTCCCGCCGCGCTCCCCGGCATTGTGGGCGCGGTTCTGCTGGCCGCCTCGCGCGCTATCGGTGAAACTATGATCGTCGTCATGGGTGCTGGGGCTATTGCCAAGTTTTCGCTTAATCCTTTGGAATCAATGACTACTATCACCACCCGGATTGTCAGCCAGCTGACCGGGGATACCGACTTTGCCAGCCCAGAGACGCTGGTCGCGTTCGCGCTCGGCCTGACGCTGTTCGTCCTTACACTCGGCCTGAACGTTCTGGCGCTTTACATCGTGCGCAAATACCGGGAGCAGTACGAATGACCGATATCAGCCGAAACGGCGTCTCGTCCCGCAGGCAAAACGCTTCACTGCTAAAGAAAGATGCCCGCACCATCCGCAGAAATCGCGCCGAGACCCGGTTCAAGGCGTATGGTGCCGTCGCAATTGCCATTGGCCTGCTGATGCTTGTGCTACTGGTCTATAACATTGTGAGCAAGGGCATGGGTGCATATACGCAAACCTTTGTAACCCTGCCGGTCGAGTTGCTGGAAAGCAAACTCGACAAGAAAGGCGACCGGAATCTTGAAGACATCAAGAAAGTGACCACCTTTGGCTATGCGCCCCTCATCAACAACGCCTTTGAGACCGAAGTGAAAAAGCTTGGGCTCAATACTGAACTGAAAACGAAAGATCAGACAGGCATTCTGTCGAAAAGCGCAGTCGCGCAATTGCGTGAGTATGTTCTGGCACATCCCGACAAGATCGGAAAAACAATCGAGTTTCGTTTTCTCGCCAATTCGCGAGTAGACGGCTATTTGAAAGGCCGAGTCACGCGGGCTTCCATCGAAAATGACAAGTCCATTTCTGCCGAGCAGCTGGATTTCGTGGACCAACTACGCAACGCGGGCGTCCTGAAAAAAACCTTCAATCCCGATTTCATCTTTGGTGCCGACGCCTCTGACCAGAGGCCGGAAGCGGCAGGTATGGGGGTTTCGATGATCGGATCGCTGTTCATGATGCTGGTGGTATTGGTGCTGGCATTGCCAATAGGAGTGGCAGCTTCGATCTATCTTGAGGAATTTGCGCCGAAAAACTGGCTGACCGATGTCATCGAAGTGAACATTTCAAACCTGGCCGCTGTACCGTCGATCGTTTTTGGTATCCTGGGCCTTGCAGTCTTCATCAACTATATGCACTTGCCGATGTCCGCACCTCTGGTGGGAGGGCTGGTCTTGACGCTGATGACCCTGCCAACGATCATCATTTCGACTCGTGCATCGCTAAAATCGGTACCGCCCAGCATTCGTGATGCGGCGCTTGGGGTAGGGGCATCGAAGATGCAATCCGTGTTTCATCACGTGCTGCCTCTGGCCGCTCCAGGCATTCTGACGGGAACAATAATCGGTTTGGCGCAGGCCCTTGGTGAAACAGCGCCGCTGCTTTTGATTGGCATGGTGGGATTCATCGCCTCGAATGCGCCGGACAGCATCGCAAGCGGGCTATTGTCACCGAACTCCGCTATGCCGGCACAGATTTACGAATGGGCAAAACGGGCCGATACGGCCTTTTACGAACGCGCTTGGGGAGGCATCATCATCTTGCTTGTCTTCCTCGTCACCATGAACACCGTGGCCGTGATCCTTCGCCGCCGCTTTGAACGCCGCTGG
>NZ_JBXWSF010000084.1:0-17698 GCF_059613285.1 Ruegeria sp. BHSB058
ATTGGGCCGCTGACCCGGATGAACATGAAGGAATTGCTGGCATTCACCCGGATGACCGGGGATCTGGTCAAGGCGATGGTGAATTGCGGCAAGCCGGTAATTGCCGCCGTCGACGGGATTTGTGTCGGTGCCGGTGCCATCATTGCCATGGCAAGCGATCTGCGCATTGGAACACCCGACGCAAAAACTGCTTTTCTGTTTACCCGTGTGGGCCTAGCCGGATGCGACATGGGTGCCTGCGCCATCCTGCCCCGGATCATTGGCCAAGGGCGCGCCGCCGAGTTGCTGTATACCGGCCGTTCCATGAGCGCCGAAGAAGGCGAGCGCTGGGGGTTTTTCAATCGTCTTGTGCCTGCAGGAAATTTGGAGGCAGAGGCACAGGACCTGGCGGCCCGTTTGGCCGCAGGTCCGAATTTTGCGCATATGATGACCAAGACAATGCTCGCGCAGGAGTGGTCGATGTCCGTTGAACAGGCCATCGAAGCCGAGGCGCAAGCACAAGCAATCTGCATGCAAACCGGCGATTTTGAACGCGCCTATACCGCGTTCGTCGCCAAGGAAAAACCGGTGTTCGAGGGGGATTGAGTCATGGTGGATCGATCCTTTCTGAACTGGCCTTTTTTTGACCAGAGGCATCGGAAGCTTGCCGATGCGCTGGAAATGTGGGCCGGTCAGGAACTTGCGAGGATCGACCATTTCGACACTGATGCAGCCTGCCGTAGCCTTGTTGCCACACTTGGTCAGGATGGCTGGTTAAAACACACCGCGTCAGATCAAGGGGGCGATGCGCTTGACGTCAGAACCCTGTGCTTGATCCGGGAAACGCTGGCCCGGCACGATGGTCTGGCGGATTTTGCCTTTGCCATGCAAGGGCTGGGAACAGGTGCAATTTCACTTTTCGGCACTGCCGCACAAAAAGCCGAATGGCTGTCACTGACAACAGCGGGCAAGGCGATATCGGCCTTTGCCCTGACCGAGCCGCAATCGGGGTCAGATGTTGCCAATTCCACGATGACGGCGACTCGTGACGGTAATGACTTTGTTCTGAACGGAGAAAAAACCTGGATTTCAAATGGCGGCATCGCCGATGTCTACACGGTGTTCGCCCGTACCGGAGAGACCCCCGGTGCCAAAGGACTGTCGGCCTTTGTCGTGCCCGCCGGTCTGCCCGGTTTTGAAGTGACCGAGCGGCTGCACACGATTGCACCGCATCCCCTTGCTACTCTGCGCTTTTCGGAATGCCGCATTCCCGCCGCTGCCATGATCGGTGCGCCCGGAGACGGATTCCGGATCGCCATGTCGGTTTTGGATGTGTTTCGCTCCACCGTGGCGGCAGCCGCGCTAGGGTTTTCCCGCCGCGCACTCGACGAAGCCCTGACCCGAGTGCAGGCGCGCAGAATCGGCGGCGCGCCCTTGTCGGATTTACAGATGGTGCAAGGCCACATTGCCGATATGGCCGTGGATGTGGACGCCGCAGCCCTGCTTGTTTACCGCGCCGCGTGGTCCAAGGATTCCGGAGCGCCGCGCATCACGCGCGAGGCAGCCATAGCCAAGCTGTTTGCAACCGACCACGCCCAGCAGGTCATCGACCGGGCCGTGCAGCTTTTTGGCGGCGACGGAGTGAAATCGGGGGAAACGGTCGAAAAGCTGTACCGCGAAATCCGGGCGCTGCGCATCTATGAGGGCGCATCGGATGTGCAGCGCGTGGTAATCGCGCGGCAAACCCTTGGCGCGCATCAGGGAGGATGACATGCTGAGACCATCTGCCCATATTGACACCTTCGCGCGGGACAACTTGCCGCCGGCAGATCAATGGCCGGACCTGCTGCTTGACGCGTTCGACTATCCGGATCGACTGAATGCCGCGGTCGAGTTAACGGACCAGATGGTGGAAAAGGGGTTTGGCGACCACACTGCACTGATCGGGAACGGGCGGCGCCGCACGTACAAGGAGTTGACGGACTGGAGCAATCGCATCGCGCATGTTCTGGTCGAGAATCTGGGTGTTGTGCCGGGCAACCGCATCCTGATCCGTTCCGCAAACAACCCGGCAATGGTGGCCTGCTGGCTGGCCGCGACCAAGGCCGGTGCGGTCGTCGTCAACACGATGCCAATGTTGCGCACAGGTGAGTTGACAAAAATCGTGGACAAGGCGGAAATCACGCATGCGTTGTGCGATACGCGCCTCAAGGACGAATTGGTCGCTTGCGCCAAGGCATCGAAGTATCTGAAAACCGTTGTCGGCTTTGACGGCACTGCCAATCACGACGCCGAACTGGACCGGCTGGCGTTGGAAAAGCCTGTGCACTTTGACGCCGTCAAGACCAGCCAGGACGATGTCGCGCTTTTGGGGTTCACTTCGGGAACCACCGGCTCGCCCAAGGCCACGATGCATTTCCATCGCGATTTACTGATTATCGCGGACGGCTATGCCAAGGAGGTTTTGAAGGTCACGCCAGAAGACGTGTTTGTCGGCTCTCCTCCATTGGCATTCACTTTTGGTCTCGGAGGGCTGGCGATCTTTCCGCTTCGGTTCGGTGCGGCGGCGGCCTTGCTGGAAAACGCCTCGCCCCCGAATCTCATCGAAATCATTCAAACCTATAAGGCAACAGTCTGTTTCACGGCGCCGACGGCCTATCGAACGATGTTGGCGGCGATGGAAGAAGGGGCCGACTTGTCCTGCCTGCGAGCGGCGGTGTCGGCGGGGGAAACCCTGCCCGCCCCAATTTACGACGACTGGATGGCAAAGACCGGCAAGCCGATGCTGGACGGCATCGGCGCGACCGAGATGTTGCATATCTTTGTCACCAATCGGTTTTCCGACCACCGCCCCGCCTGCACGGGCAAACCGGTCACGGGATACGAAGCGAAAGTCATTGACGATGACGGGGCCGAACTTCCACCCGGAACAGTCGGTCGCCTTGCCGTGCGCGGCCCGACCGGTTGCCGTTATCTCGATGACGAGCGACAGTGTGACTATGTGCTGGATGGCTGGAACATTACCGGCGACAGCTTTACCATGGATGCGGAAGGGTATCTGCATTTTGCCGCCCGAAACGACGACATGATTCAAAGCTCGGGCTACAACATTTCAGGTCCCGAGGTCGAGGCCGCGTTGTTATCACATCCCGCGGTATCCGAATGCGCGGTGGTGGCAAAACCGGACGAGGCGCGCGGCAACATCGTTCAGGCGCATGTGGTTCTGAACGAAGGCCATGCCCCCGATGAGGCAACGATCAAGGCGTTGCAGGATCACGTCAAGACGACGATTGCACCGTACAAGTATCCGCGCAGCATCGTATTCACGGGTGCGCTACCCAAGACGGCGACCGGGAAAATTCAGCGATTCCAGTTGCGTGAGGGCGGAAAATGATCTGCGTGCTTGCACCTTGGGAGAAACCGGATAGCCTTCGGCCCAGACGCTGAAGATCAAGCAAACGAACAACCCGCGGCATTTGGAAGGGGGCGGCGGGAACTCGGGGGAGCCCGAACAGGAAGCGTCCAACAACACCTTCAAGAGACGTTGTTTTACAGGGAGAAGACAATGAAAACCAAATCTTTGCTTTTGGCGGCGGCAACTGCCGCTCTGACAGTTGGCATGGCCTTTGCCGAACCCGTAAAGGTCGGAATGATCACCACTTTGTCCGGCGGCGGTGCCGGATTGGGTATCGACGTGCGCGACGGTTTCATGCTGGCAGTCAAGCAATCCGGCAATTCCGACATTGAAGTCGTTATCGAGGATGACCAGAGAAAGCCGGATATCGCCGTGCAACTGGCCGACCGGATGATCCAATCCGACAAGGTGGATATCCTGACCGGAATCATCTGGTCGAACCTGGCGATGGCGGTTGTGCCGTCGGCGACCGCGCAGGGCAAGTTCTATTTGTCGCCAAATGCCGGACCTTCGGCCTTGGCGGGAAAAGGCTGTCACCAGAACTATTTCAACGTCGCATGGCAAAACGACAACCTGCATGAAGCAGCCGGTGCTTATGCAAAATCAACAGGTTACAAGAACAGCTTTATCCTTGCGCCCAACTATCCGGCGGGTCAGGATGCGCTGGCGGGCTACAAGCGCAAGTATGGTGGCGATCTGGCCGGCGAGGTTTACACCCAGCTAGGTCAAACCGACTATGCCGCAGAAATCGCCCAAATCCGGGCATCAGGCGCGGATAGCGTGTTCTTCTTTCTGCCGGGGGGTATGGGAATATCCTTCCTCAAGCAATACGCTGACAGTGGCGTCGACCTGCCTGTCGTCGGACCTGCCTTCAGCTTTGATCAGGGCATCCTTCAGGCGGTGGGAGCTGCGGCGCTTGGCGTGAAGAACACCAGCCAGTGGAACAAGGATATCGACAATGCCGCCAACAAAGCCTTTGTCGAAAGCTTCCAGGCTGAATATAGTCGCCTGCCTTCGCTCTATGCGTCGCAGGGGTTCGACACCGCAAACCTGATCCTGTCGGCCATGGCCAAAGCGGACGTGAACGATCAGGACGCGTTCCGTGCGGCGCTGGAAGACGCAGAGTTCGACTCGGTGCGCGGCGATTTCAAGTTCGGGCCGAACCACCACCCGATTCAGGACATCTATGTTCGCGAAGTCGTGCAGGAAGGTGATGTCTTCACCAACAAGATCCTGGGTGTCGCGCTGGAAGATCACGCCGACGTTTATGCGGCCGAATGCGAAATGTAAGATCCCGGCGGCGCAAGGCATTGTGCTTGCGCCGCCCTCTAGGATAGCGAAATGTCCTTCATTCTGCTGATTGAACAAATCCTGAATGGTTTGCAGTTCGGGGTGATGCTCTTTCTGACCGCCGCCGGTCTGACGCTGGTGTTCGGGGTGATGGGGCTTATCAACCTCGCCCATGGCTCGCTGTTCATGATTGGCGCTTTTGCCGCCGCAGCAACGGCTGCCGCAACAGGGAGTTTTGCGCTCGCACTGGCGGCCAGCCTTGCTGCGGCCGCAGCTGCCGGTGCATTGGTGGAGGTGCTGGTGATCCGGCGGCTGTACAATCGCGATCACCTCGATCAGGTTCTGGCGACTTTTGCCCTGATCCTGATTTTCTCTGAAGGAACCCGGTGGGTGTTCGGTTCGTTTCCCCTTTTCCTCAACATCCCGGATACCTTGTCCGGCCCGATCACCCTGCCCGGAGGCATTCAGTATCCGCTTTACCGGCTGACGATCATCGCCGTCGGCCTGATCGTTGCGGCCGGCCTGTTCCTGTTGATCTCGCGCACGCGGCTTGGCGTTCAGATCCGTGCCGGTGAGAGCGACCGCGAGATGATCGCGGCACTTGGCATCGATATCACCCGGCTTTACACCATCGTTTTTGCCCTTGGTGCGGCGCTGGCCGGATTGGCCGGCGCATTGGTCGGAGCAATCCAGTCTGTTCAGGTCGGCATGGGCGAGCCGGTGTTGATCCTTGCCTTTGTCGTGATCGTCATCGGCGGTATCGGGTCGATCAAGGGGGCGCTGGTCGGTTCGATCCTCGTCGGCGTAACCGACACGCTTGGGGGAGTACTCCTGCCGGCAACGTTCAAGCTTTTCATGGACCCGGCCTCGGCCACCTCGGTGGGGTCGGCACTGGCATCGATGTTGATCTACATCCTGATGGCGGTCGTGTTGATCGCGAAACCTACCGGACTGTACGGAGCACGCGCATGAGCCGCGAAAGTATCTTCAACGCAGTTCTGGCACTCGGTCTGTTGCTGTTTCCGCTGTGGGCATATGTGTCGGATGAACCTTTCATGATCACGCTGTCCACGCGGGTGGCCATTCTTGCGTTGGCGGGTGTTGGCCTCAACATCGCGTTGGGGCTGGGGGGCTTGGTCAGCCTTGGGCACGCGGCGTTCTTTGGAATCGGCGGGTATGCAATGGGCATCCTTGCCAGTCATGCCCAAAGCTATTCGCCCCTGATGCAGACACCGTTTTTGATAGAGGGAACCAAGTCGATGCCAGTTATCTGGTTGACGGCGCTGTTTGCCTCGGCGCTGGCCGCGCTGGTTATCGGCGCTCTCAGCCTGCGTACCACAGGTGTCTATTTCATCATGATCACCCTCGCCTTTGGCCAGATGCTGTTCTATTTCGCGATAAGCTGGCCCGCTTATGGCGGCGAAGACGGGTTGTCGATCTATGTCCGCAACGATTTCCCCGGTCTCAATACGTTGGATCCGATCCAGTTCTTTTTGATCGCATATGTGATCCTGGCGGCGGCACTCTTTCTGTCTGCAAGGCTTGCGAAATCGCCGTTTGGTCTGGCATTGAATGCGGCGCGTCAAACGGCGGAAAGAGTCGAAACCATCGGGATAACGCCCTATCGTTTGCGTCTGACCGCTTTTGTGATCTCAGGCATGATTACCGGACTTGCGGGTGCCCTATTTGCCGATCTCAATCGCTTTGTCAGCCCCACCATGTTCAGTTGGCAGACCTCAGGCGAGATCATGATCTTTATCATACTTGGCGGCACGGCCCGGCTGTTCGGCCCGGTGGCAGGCGCTGCTTTGTTCATTGCGCTGGAACACGTTCTTGGCGGATTGTCCGAATTCTGGCACGTCTATCTGGGCCTGCTTTTGCTGGCTGTTGTTCTTTTCGCGCGCGGCGGCATCATCGGCACTTTGACCGGACAGGAGGCGCAGCATGGCTGAACCAGTCCTGTCCGTTCGCAGCATCACCAAGAGCTTTGGGGCGCTCAAGGCATCGGACGACGTGAGCCTTGATCTGCGTCCCGGTGAAATCCACGCCCTGATCGGCCCGAACGGCGCCGGTAAATCCACCCTGATCAAACAGATAGCCGGCGGACTGAAGCCGGATAGCGGAGAGGTTCATTTTCTCGGGCAGAATGTGACGGCGTTGAGCACGGTTCAGCGCGCGCGAATGGGTTTGGGACGCACATTTCAGATATCCGCGCTGGCGATGCAGGACACGGTTCTGCAAAACGCCCTGCTGGGGGCGCTCGGGGCCAGCGGCAGGCCCTATCGGTTCTTTCGCCCGGTCCTCAGGGACAAGTCCCTTCGTGGCATCGCCGAGCATGCATTGGATCGTGTCGGCCTGTCCGATCATGCGGCCATTCGCACTTCGGACCTGTCGCATGGGCAGCGCCGGCAGTTGGAGGTTGCCGTGGCTCTAACCCTCAATCCGCGCGCCTTCATCATGGATGAACCCATGGCCGGGCTTGGCGCCAGTGGATCGAAACATCTGACCGGATTTCTAAACGAGTTGCGGCATGAAGCGCCCATTTTGCTGGTCGAACATGATATGGACGCCGTTTTTGCCCTGGCCGACCGGATCAGCGTGCTGGTCTATGGCGAAGTGATCGCCACCGGAACGGTCGACGAAATCCGCGCTCATCCCGAGGTGCGCCGCGCGTATCTGGGAGAGGATGCATGAGCCTGCTGAGCCTTACCAATGTCTCGGCCTTTTATGGTGCGTCGCAAGCGCTGTTCAAGGTCAACCTACGGGTGAATGAAGGTGCAGTCATATCACTGATGGGCCGCAACGGAATGGGCAAAACGACCACGGTCAAGACGATCCTGCGGATGCTGCCGGTTGCTGGCGGCGAGTTGATGTTCGACGGCCACGACCTGCGCCGTTTGCCCAGCCACAAGGCCGCAAGACTCGGCCTGGGCCTCGTACCCGAAGGTCGGCGGTGCTTTCCGAACCTGAGCGTCGAAGAAAACCTGACGGCCGCCGCCCGCCCGGGTCATTGGGACATGAAACGAATATCCGCCCTGTTTCCACGATTGCAGGAGCGGCGGTCGCAATCCGCGGCTTCGCTTTCAGGCGGCGAGCAGCAAATGCTTGCAATTGGCCGCGCCCTGATGACCAACCCGCGCCTGCTGATCCTCGACGAAGCGACCGAAGGTCTGGCCCCGATCGTGCGACAGGAAATCTGGGCCGCCATCGCGACTTTGAAGCGGGAAACAGGGCTGGCAATCTTGGTCATCGACAAATCGCTGAAGGAACTAACGGAAGTGGCCGACGAAGCTGTTATCCTGCAACGTGGTGAAACTGTCTGGCATGGCGCGATGGGCGCGCTGACCCCGGATGTCACCGACAAATACCTGGGAGTGTGACCATGGCGTATCAGTGGAAACAAAAGGTTCTGTTCAAACACTGCGACCCGGCGGGGATCGTGTTCTATCCCCGCTACGTCGAAATGATCAACGATTGTGTCGAGGCGTTCTTTTACGACGCGTTGGACTATCCGTTCGAGGGGTTTCACAAACTCGACGCCGGTGTGCCAACTGTCCAGATCGAATCGACGTTTCACGCGCCCAGTTATCACGGCGACATGCTGGATTTTTCATTGCAGCCCGTGTCGGTCGGGCGCAGCAGTTTCGGCTTTGCAATGACCGCAACCTGCAATGGAGAAGCGCGGATGAGCGTAAAGGCAACGTTGGTCCATGTGCAAGGTCACAAGTCGGCCCCATGGCCCCAAGCGGTACGTGACAGGCTTTCCCAGATGATTGGAGGCACAGCATGAGCAATCAGGTGATACATCCCGAGGGCTGGTTGCCCGCCAAGGGCTATGCGAACGGTACGTTGGCCGACGACGGCACACTCTATGTCGGAGGCCAGGTCGGATGGACGGCCGAACAGGTCTTTGAAACCAACGACTTCATCGGCCAGATGGAACAGACTTTGCGAAACATCGCGGACGTGGTGCACGCCGCTGGTGGAGAGGTCAGCGACATTACCCGGCTCACCTGGTATGTGACGGACAAAAGGGAGTACCTTGCCCGGCAACGCGAAGTAGGTGAAGCCTATCGCAAGATAATGGGTCGGCATTTCCCGGCTATGACAATGGTTGTCGTCGCCGGGCTGGTTGAGGATGGTGCGCTGCTCGAAATCGAAGCGACAGCAAAACTAGCGCCAAAAAAACACTAGATATTCAAGAAACGCGCATCCTTATTCAGGAGAGCCTGCGATGGCACAAGAGGATAACAAGGACCGCCTGCTCAAACGCGGGATCGAAGATACGTTGGTCACCGACTTTGCCAATACCCACCGCAAGAGTTATGGCGACTTTCTTCAACTCAAGACGCTGCTAAGTATCCAGAAGACCTTTCAGGACCCCGCGCAACCTGACGAGATGCTGTTCATCATCATCCACCAGGTCAGCGAGCTGTGGCTCAAACTCATGCATCATCAGCTGGTCGAGGTGCGCAGGTTCCTGCAACAGGACGACTTTGGCCCGGCAATGAAGAACCTCGACAGGATCAAGGCCATCCAGCGACAACTGATCTCGGCATGGGATACCCTGCTGACCATGACGCCAGCCGATTACATGACCTTCCGGAACGCGTTGGGGAATTCTTCGGGGTTTCAGAGCTATGGATACCGCCAGATCGAGTTCATTCTTGGCAACAAGGATGTCTCGACACTGAAGGTTCACGAACATGACCCGGACGTCATGGAGATGCTGAACGCAGCACTGACGAAACCCTCGCTATATGACGAAGTTCTTCACATGCTGGCGAGACAGGGGTTCGACGTTCCGCAAGAGCTGCTGGATCGGGACTATTCTCAGCCCTATTCCGGTGATCCTCGCATCGTGAAGATTTGGGTCGAAGTATTCCGAAATACCGAGAAATACTGGGATCTTTATGCCTTGGCCGAAAAGCTGATGGATGTGGAGTCGCTGTTTCAGAGGTGGCGGTTCGATCATGCGACTGCGGTTGAGAGGGTGATCGGAATGCAGCCGGGTACAGGCGGATCAAGTGGCGTGGCATTCCTGAGAAAGGCTCTTGAGCTCAAGTTCTTCCATGACCTCTATGACATGCGGACAGAACTGATGTACCGGCAGGGAGCCTGAATGTGCTGTATCGTGGCTTCTCTCGCGAGGAACTGGCGCTTGAATATTCACCCAGCGCCATGGTCGGCGGGGATATCACACCCTATCTGGCCAGTTATGCAGCCCTGAGTGCCGAGGCCCGTGCTGATCTGACAGTTCGGGATAACCTGGATTATGGGAAAGAGCCAAGCCATGTCCTAGACTATTTTCCCGGACGAGAAGCCAACTCTCCTTTGCATATATTCATTCACGGAGGCTATTGGCAGGCGCTCAGCCAACACGAATCTTCGATGATGGCCCCTGCCCTGATCGAAACGGGTCACGCCTTTGCCACGCTGAACTATACGCTCGCGCCGGTCGCCCGACTGGGTGATATGATTTTGGAATGCCGTACGGCGTTGATGTGGCTGGCACAGAATTCCGAACCATTGGGGTTTGACCCTGCGCGCGTCACGCTATCGGGCCACAGCGCCGGCGGGCATCTGGCGGCGATGGTTATGGCATCCGCAGCCGCGGACTTGGCCAATGCGGGTATGATGATTCAAAACGTAATCTTGGTTAGTGGCGTTTTCGACCTGGAGCCCATTGCGCTGACCCCCGTCAATGACCCGCTGCAACTGACCGATAAAGAAATTCAGGCGTTGTCACCAATGCAAAACCTGCCCCTTATCGGGCCGCATTACCGGGTGACGGTTGCTGAACGTGACACACCCGAGTTCATCCGTCAAAGCCGCGACTATGCCGAGGCTTTGCGCAAAGCCGGACACTCTGTCAGTTTTGACCTGCAAAAGGGGATGCACCATTTCGATATCATTTTGCATTCGGGAACCTTTTTGGCGCGGTAGTGCACAATCTCTCAACTCCGAAAGACGCGGTATATCGCGGGGATCACGAGGACCGTCAAAAGCGTCGAGGACAGTAAGCCAAAGAGCAACGACAAGGCGAGGCCCTGAAAGATCGGATCGGCCAAGATCACGACTGCGCCAATCATCGCGGCCAGGGCTGTCAGAAGGATAGGTTTAAAGCGTATCGACCCGGCTTCGATAAGAATATCGATCTTCGATTTGCCCTCGGGGTCCGCATGTCGGATGAAATCCACCAACAGGATCGAGTTGCGTACAATGATCCCGGCCAGTGCAATGAAACCGATCATTGACGGGGCAGAGAACGGTGCATTCCACCACCAATGCCCCAGCATGATCCCGACAAAGGTCAGCGGGATCGGTGTCAGGATCACCAGCGGCAACTTGAACGACCCGAACTGCCCGACCACGAGGATGTAAATACCCAGCAAGGCCACGGCAAATGCCGCGCCCATGTCGCGGAAGGTGACATAGGTGACCTCCCATTCGCCGTCCCACAACAGGGTTGGATGTGTGTCATCTTCGGGTTGGCCGTTGAAACGGATTTCCGGCTTTGTCCCTTCGTCCCACTCCATCCCCTCGATCAGATCGGCAACCGCCAACATACCATAAATCGGAGCCTCGAACGCACCGGCCAATTCGGCCTGAACCATTTCTGCCGCGCGTCCGTTGCGCCGAAATATCGGGAACGAGGCCTGTTCGTCGACAATGTCCACCACGTCACCCAATTCGATCACCCCGCGTGATCCCGGCAATGTGTTGGCAGGCACTGGCGTGGACAGGAAACGTTCATCCATGACCCGGTGGGCCTTGTCACGCTCGATCACGATGGGCAAAGGCGGTCGACCTTCGCC
Organism: Ruegeria sp. BHSB058; assembly: GCF_059613285.1. Classification (NCBI taxonomy): domain Bacteria; kingdom Pseudomonadati; phylum Pseudomonadota; class Alphaproteobacteria; order Rhodobacterales; family Roseobacteraceae; genus Ruegeria; species Ruegeria sp. BHSB058. The sequence continues at coordinate 11,503 of NZ_JBXWSF010000084.1, forward strand.
ACGATGCGAATAGCCCACTGTATTGCTGGAGCCGAGTATGGCAAGCGTGTCAAAGACGTCCTGCTCCTGCACACCGAAATATTCCAGTTGATCGGTCGACAAAACGGCACGCAGGCGGCGCGGTTGGGTTCCGAAACTGTCATCGACATCGACGACAAACGGAACCTCTTCGAAAGCATCTCGCACTTTCTGAGCAACCGCACGGCGCGTCTGGCCGTCAGGGCCATAGATTTCGGCAAGCATCGTCGACAACACCGGCGGCCCCGGAGGCGGTTCGACCGTTTTCAGACTGGTTCCGACGGGTACATCCAGTTGCGCAATCCGTTCACGGATATCCAGCGCGATCTCATGGCTGGTTCGCGTACGGTCGTGTTTCGGCAACAGGTTGATCTGAACATCGCCAAGATGCGCAGACTTGCGCAGATAATAGTGCCGAACCAACCCGTTGAAATTGAACGGCGCGGCATCGGCCGCATGGGTCTGGACCGCGACGACCTCAGGTACTTCGAGAACTGCGCGGGCCACATCCTGCGCCACTGCATCCGTGGCTTCAACCGATGTGCCTTCCGGCAAGTCGATGACAACCGAAAGCTCCGACTTGTTGTCGAATGGCAAAAGCTTGACTGTCACGTCCTTGGTGTAGATCAATCCAAGCGATCCGAAAGACAAGATGGCGGTCGCCAGCAGAAACAAACCCGCACGAGTTTTGGTTTTCAGCAGCGGGCGCGCGACGGATTCGTAAAGACGCCCCAACCGACCGCCGCGTTCCTCACCTGCATGCGCCGGGGCGTGGCCGGCGATCTTGACCATCAACCACGGGGTTATGATCACCGCGACGAAAAAGGAAAAGATCATTGCAGCCGAGGCATTGGCGGGGATCGGGCTCATATACGGGCCCATCAGACCCGAAACGAACAGCATCGGCAGCAAGGCGGCTACAACGGTCAACGTTGCGATGATCGTGGGGTTGCCAACCTCGGCCACCGCACGGATGGCCTTGGAAACTCGCGTTTCCTTATCCGGCATAGCCCAGTGGCGCGCGATGTTTTCGATCACGACAATGGCGTCATCGACCAGGATCCCGATCGAAAAGATGAGCGCGAAAAGAGACACCCGGTTGAGCGTGTAGCCCATGATCCAAGCCGAAAACAGCGTCAACAGAATGGTCACGGGGATCACGATGGCCACAACCATGCTTTCCCGCCAGCCAATCGCGATCAGCACAAGGCCGACGATGGATACCGTTGCAAGACCAAGGTGAAACAATAACTCGTTGGCCTTTTCGTTGGCGGTATCGCCATAGTCGCGCGTGACCTCGACATGCACACTGTTTGGGATCAGATCACCTTCAAGCTGGTGCACCCGGTGCAGGATCGCCTCGCCCACAACCACCGCATTTGCCCCGGCGCGTTTGGCAAGTGCGAGCGTCACGGCAGGCGTGCGGGTTATTTCCCCGTTTGCACCGCGAGAAACGTTGGCCACGATCCGGTCTGTTGTATCGGGAACATAGCTGACGTCGGCGACATCGCGAACATAAACAGGGCGATTGTCGCGTGTGGTCAGCAGAAGGTCCGAGATGTCCTTGGGGGCTTGCAGGGTTTGACCAGCCACAAATCCTATCTGCTGTCCCCGATCCCGCAGATTGCCTGTTGGGAAAGACCGGTTAGCGGCCTGCACTTTTTGGGACAATTGCTGGAGAGTGACCCCATAGAGGGCAAGCCTGTCAGGGTCAGGCGCGATCCGGATCGCATCCGTAGCTTCGCCGACGACATAGGTCAGGCCTACGTCTTCGATCTTGGCAAGTTCCACCTTCAATTCACGAGCAACACGTGTCAGATCACTTGCCGTGACACCCTGCCCGCTTTCCGAGGGCGTCAGTGTCAGCGTCATGATCGCAACATCGTCGATCCCGCGCCCTACAATCAACGGGTCGGAAATACCGTAGGGAATGCGGTCCAGATTGGCGCGTACCTTTTCATGAACACGCAGAATGGCCGCATCTGCTGGGGTTCCGACGAGAAATCTGGCGGAGACAATCGCGAGATCATCATAGGTGGTCGAATATACATGTTCGACGTCATTGATGCCTTTGACAATCGTTTCCAACGGTTCGGTAATCAGCTTGACGGCATCATCAGCCTTGAGGCCCGGGGCCTGTACGTGAATGTCCACAAGCGGAACCGAGATTTGCGGCTCTTCCTCGCGCGGCAAAGCCCCAAGCGCCACAAACCCCATCACGAGTGCTACGATGATCATCAGCGGCGTCAGGGCCGACTGAATGAAGGCCCTTGTCAATCCGCCCGCAACCCCGAGCGGCACCTTGCCGAACTCACTCATGTCCGACCACCACTATGTCGCCTTCTGACAGGCCAGTCAGAACCTCGGCCATGTGCCTGCCATCAATCGATATCTTGCGGCCGATCACAACCGTTCTGTCAATCACTTCTTCAACGTCTAGCCGGATCCGAACGAAATCCAATCCACGGCGGTTGTTGACAGCTTCTTCAGGGATCAGGAGTCCCATTCTCTCCCCTACGGGAAGACGAACGAGAACTCGCGCATTGACGTAGCGGCTTTCGAGGCCCTCCACTTCCACGTCAGCGGTCACCCTTCCGTTTTCGATTTCGGGATAGAGTTTGACGATCGTACCGCCGACACTGTTGCCCCTTTCTTCGATGCGAATTTTGTCACCTTCAGTCAGCGCAGTCGCGTGGCGTTCTGGGACGGACAGTCGCAGATAAAGCCCGCCGCCTCCGATCCTGGCTACCTCTTCCCCAGGCAGAACGACCGACCCTTCGGTCACAGGTACGGCAAGAACTACGCCATTGAGCGGAACAAGCACCGCGCCTTCTTGTGTCTGCTGTTCCAGCACCTGCTTTTCGGCACGCGTCGCCGAGATTTCGTTTTCCATAACGCTGACTCTGGTTCGTAACAGATCAACCTGTTGGCTTGACATAACGCCGCGTTCAAACAGTTCCTCTCCGCGTTTCAACTCGGCATTTGCGTTTGCCAGCTGCGCGGTCAACGCTTCGATGCGCCCGCTGACCGTCTGTATCCGGAAAGCGAGCTTCTCATCTTCAATCAGACCGATCTGTTGTCCGCTGGTGACGCTATCCCCTTCGCTGACTGAAAGCTGTGTGATCGTGCCGCCCAGGCGGGACCGCGCAGATATCTGGTCGCGGGCTTCGATCTGGCCGAATACGGCCTTCCATTCAACAATCGGCAAAGCCTTAACCGGAAAGGAATCATCGGCAAAGGCCGCGGCAGGAATTGCCGTCAGACACAACGCAGCGAGGGTCTTGAAGTTCATTACGCACCTCATTTGGTTGCAATTGGCCGGTCGCAACTAAGTGGATTTCAACTAGAACGCCGAACCAGCCTTTACGCCCAGCTTCTTGAACAGCATGGCTGCGGGGCAGAATCCGGTAAACGAGGACTGGATCATGTTTATTCCGATAAATACGGTAAACCACATCCACAAGGGCGATACGAAAACCGTGAGCACGACGCTCAGCAGAACCATCAGTCCGGCGAACAACATTACAGTGCGATCGAGTGTCATGACGTGAATTCCTTTGAAATTGACATTGGCATCATGCCTGTCCATCACTTTCACATAATTGAATGCATCATCACATTCAATAAGGAGAATGTTTATTTTGGCACGTCTCAATAAATTACCAGGATGGCGGAGAAGCCAATTGACATGGTAGACTGAACTGGCAACCCATTTTCTTGTCGCTAAGCGGGGAAAGCCGTGCAGCGCTTTCAAAACAGAGCGGAAGCTGGAAAAGTCCTTGCCGCGGCAATTGCCGCAAAAGGCTATGCAGATCCGGTGATCTTGGCACTGCCCCGGGGCGGAGTACCGGTGGCCATCGAAGTCACGCGAGAATTGCACGCACCGCTGGACCTGCTGATGGTGCGCAAGATCGGCGCACCCGATCAACCCGAACTGGCGGTTGGAGCAGTGGTCAACGGAGATCACCCCGAATTCGAAACGAATATCGAAGTCGCGCGCGCATTAGGACTTTCGCCGGAAGACGTTGAACAAATGGCCAATGCACAGCTTGAGGAGATAAGGCGACGCCGCGCCAAGTATCTCGATGGCAGGCAACAAGTTCCAATCGACGGACGGACAGCCATCATTGTGGACGACGGTATCGCGACCGGCGCAACTGTCAGGGTCGCGATCAAGGCATTGCGACGCCGTTCCCCTAAAGCGATCATCCTTGCAGTCCCGGTCGCGCCCGTCGAAGTGATCAACACCCTGCGTTCGAAGGTGGACGATATTATCTGTCTTGCCACTCCTGTCCCGTTCTGGGCCGTGGGCGCGCACTATTCCGATTTTCAGCAAACAACAGATGAAGAAGTGACACGCCTGCTGATTGAGGCGAGCCTGATCTCGGACCAAGCCAGAAAACGACCGCCCGGACGACCGTAAAAAACACTGCAATCGGGATGCTTCTGGTTCTTGAAGAGGCCGCGGGGCCATGTTACCTGACGCCTGTTCGGAAGCGTGAGTGAGTGGTTGAAACTACCGGTCTTGAAAACCGGCGTACGTGAGAGCGTACCGTGGGTTCGAATCCCACCGCTTCCGCCACATTTTTTTCAAAGTGCCAACCACTCCAAGACTTTGAAGCCCATGTCACGATGCACTATCGACGTCGCCTGCTATCATTCGGTTACAGCCCGAATGGTGCGACATACGGTATCAAGCGCCTGATCCAACTCAATCCGACTGATGACTAATGGCGGCGACAGCGTCAGCACACACCCCTGACTGATCTTGAAACTGACACCGTTTTCCAGACAGGAATAGTAAATCTGTTCCGCCTTGGCATTGCCGGGTTGTTTGCTGGTCCTGTCCTCAACGATTTCAATCCCGAACATCAGGCCACGTCCCCTGACATCACCGACGATCGGATTACCGGCCAGTTCTTCGTTGAGCCGGTTGATGGCATAGTCTCCCAACTCTTCCGATCGCTCGACCAACCCCTCGTCCTCGATAATCTCGATGGTGGTCAGGGCGGCGCGGGCGGTAACCGGGTTCTTCTCATGCGTGTAATGACCAATCGCGAAATCACCACAAACATCCAGATCCTGGCGCGCGATACAGGCCGCGATGGGGAGAATCCCCCCACCCAGGGCTTTCCCCAAAGTGACGATATCCGGAATGATCTCGTCATGTTCGAAAGCAAACATTTTGCCGGTTTTCCCAAGACCGGTTGGGATCTCGTCCATGATCAAGAGCGCGCCGTGGCGGTTGCAGGCATCACGAACAGCCTTCCAAAACCCGACGGGCGGCACATAGGGAACAGCGCGCATGGGTTCAGCAATAACCGCAGCGATATCGCCTTCGCGTTCCAGAACGAATTCCACCATTCGCGCGCAAGCCAACCCGCAAGTGTCCGGACCGCTGTGATTGTAAGGACAGCGATAGCAAGCGAATGGCGCGACGTGTTCGGCGCCCGACAGCAACGGCCCGGCGATATGACTACGAAACGTGGCTTCGCCACCAACCGATGCCGCACCAAAACCCGCTCCGTGAAAAGCATCCCAAAACGAGATGGTCTTGAATCGGCCCGTCGCGGCCCGCGCTATCTTCAGCGCTACCTCGTTTGCGTCCGACCCGCCTGTTGTAAACAGAACCTTTCCCAAATCTCCGGGGCTGATTTCTGCCAGCTTTTCGGCCAGTTGCACGGCCGGCTCATTGGTAAACCGTCGCGGTGCGAACGGCAGTTCGTCCAGTTGAGCCTTAATTGCCTCGACCAAGCGGGGGTGACCGTACCCGATATGGTGAACCGAGTTACCGTGGAAATCCATATAGCGTCGGGCTTCGAGATCTTCAATCCAGATCCCTTCGGCCTTGACAATGGTACTGACGCAGGGGCTGGACAAGCTTTGGTGCAGGAAAACCTCGGCATCTCTACGCAACAGCGATTCAGAGGCCGGGCCATTGGATTTCTCCAACCAGGTCCTTCGCGCGTCGGATCGATTCGATTCGCCTTCGGTGTGAACGATCATGTCGGGTCTCGCCTGGTTGGATGCTGCAGTGTTCCCTGTCCGGGAAATATGGAAATCTAAACCTCCCAGTTTATCATGTTGGCCATGGCAGGGAGTATGTTTTGACGTTTGTGAAGAACTTCATGGCTTCGATGACGCCTTCTTTTACGCCGTTTCCGCTGTCCTTGATGCC
>NZ_JBXWSF010000085.1:0-17653 GCF_059613285.1 Ruegeria sp. BHSB058
CAGGTCGCACAATCCTCCAAGCGGGTCGATAATGGTTCCATCGGGCCGCGCATAAAGCGCGTTCATGGTGAAATCGCGGCGTGCAGCGTCCTCTTCGACCGTATCGGAATAGGCCACTACAGCCCGGCGGCCATCAGTTTCCACGTCACGGCGAAAGGTGGTGACCTCATGTGGGATGCCGTTGCTTACCAGGGTCACGGTGCCGTGGTCGATACCGGTGGGAACCGCCTTGATCCCCGCAGCCTCTGCCAGGGCGACAACGCGTTCAGGCCTTGCGTCGGTGGCGATGTCGATATCGGCAACCGGCGCGCCCAGCAGAGCGTTGCGCACGCATCCCCCGACAAACAGGGCCTTCGCACCACCGCCAGTCAGCGCCGCACATACCTTTTGCGTTGCCGGATCATGCACCCACGCGTCAGTAATCCGCGTCATTCATTCACCCGTGCCGCCAGCCCCCGCAACATCCGTGCGGTTGCACCCCAGATGTAGTAGGGGCCGAACGGAACGGTGAAATAGTGCCGCCGCTGGCCCCGCCAACGCCGCGATTCTACAATGTAGTTCTGCGGATTCAACACATGGCTCAGCGGCACTGAAAACACCTCTTCAACCTCACCAGGCTCCGGAATCGGGTCGAACCCGCGCTCCAAAACCGCAACAACCGGAGTGACGGTGAACGACGTTACCGTTTCGTGCGCGGGCAGTTGCCCCAGAATACGCGGCAAATCGAGCGGCAACCCGATTTCTTCCTGCGCTTCTCGCAAGGCGGTGGCGGTGACGTCAACGTCACCCTCATCCTGCTTGCCACCGGGAAAGGCGATCTGGCCGGGGTGATGCTTCAGGGCCGAAGACCGTTTCGTCAGGATTACGCGCGGGCCGTCGCCGATAAGAGACACAGGCACCAGAACTCCCGCAGGGCGCAACTTGCGCCCCTCAGGCAGAACCGTGTCCGGGTTCAAATCGAAATCGCTTGACCCGGGGCCCGGACGGCTAAGCGCCGCCAACAGCAGGTCGACCGCGTCACGCACCGGTATCCGGGTCCGCTTCGAAGCCGACCGTTGCAGGATCAAGCACATAATGCGCACCGCAAAACTGGCAATCTGCAGTCACAGTTCCTTCGGGCGTGGTCATCTTCGCGATATCCTTGGCCGAATAGATCGACAGGCTTTGCCGTACGCGTTCCTCGGAACAGGTACACCCGAACTTGACCGGTTGCGTGTCATAGACGCGCGGCTGTTCCTCGTGAAACAGGCGTACCAAAAGTTCGGTCGGCTGTACCGACGGGCCGATCAGCTCCAGATCTTCAACGGTATCGAGCAGGATGTTGACCCGGCTCCAGTTTTCACCCTCCTCGCCATCCACAAGGTCATCGGCACTCAGAATCTCACCCGACCCGCCGCCAGAGGCCACGAAGGGCGACGCCTTGGGCATGTGCTGCAACATGATCCCGCCGGCACGCCAATGTTCGTTCACGCCGGGCTCCATCGATCTGCCGAAACTCAGCGAGAAACGCGTCGGCAACTGCTCAGACTGGGCGAAGTAGGCCTCGGCGCAGGCGCTCAGCGAATCACCCGACAATGGCGTGATCCCCTGATAAGGCTGCGTACCTTTGCCCTGGTCGATCAGAATCGCGAAATACCCCTCGCCGACCTGATCGAAAGGCGCGCCCTCGCTCAGCCGATCACGGTCGAAACTGGCATAGGCCCGGATCTGCGCCGGTTCTCCCTCGATTTTCGGCGCATAGTAATCGGTCGCGATCATCCGCACTGGCCCCTTGGATTGCACCTGCAGCGACAACTTCCAGCGCAGCGCGATGGTCTGCCCGATCAACGCGGTCAGCAAGGCCATCTCGGCCACCAGCGCTTCGACCTGAACGGGATAGTCGTGCTGCTTCAGAATGCCGTCCAACACCCCGTCCAGTCGGGCCACCCGACCACGCATGTCAGGCAGGTCAAGCTGAAAGGGCAGGACAGTGTCGTCCCACGCGATTTTCGTTCCAAGAGACATGGGGTTTCCTTAAACGCCGCAGGTTGGCATACCGCCACCATATAAGTCGAACTGATTTGGTTGAAAGGGGCCATACATGATCAGGCGTTTCGGTGAAACCCCCGAACCGGGCAGGACATACACCCGCCGCGTCGGGGTTTATGCCTTGTTGCCTCGTGGCAATGCACTGTTGTTGACCTGTCAGATGGAACCCGGCCCCGACCTGCAACTGCCGGGCGGCGGTATCGATCCCGGAGAATCGCCAATCACCGCCCTGCATCGCGAAGTCTATGAGGAAACCGGCTGGGTGATCGCGACGCCCAAACGCGTCGGCGCCTTTCGACGTTTCGCCTACATGCCGGAATACGACCTGTGGGCCGAAAAAATCTGTCTGATCTACCGCGCCCGCCCCGTGCGCCGCATGGGTCCGCCAACCGAATCGTTTCACGAGCCTTTGTGGATGGAGGCGGACGAAGCCTCCTACCGTCTGGGCAACGCTGGCGACCGCCATTTCGCCGACTGGCACGCTCAGGGTTTCTGACCGGCGGGTATTCTGCTGCATTCTGGTTTATTATACCCAGAGTCGATTTCCCGAAGGGCAAAAGAGGCTACGCCTGTTTCCTATGGTTGCGGTACGCCGTTATACTCAAAAAATGCGGCTGAAACATCGTCATCCAGCCCGTGCTCGGGCGACATGACCTGGGTCAACCTCCAGAACAGATCGTCCAAGAATTCCTGCCCGCTCAGATCCGGCCCGCATTGCCGCACGAGATCCAGCAACCCTTCCGGCTCCAACATTCCGCCATTCTCCAGACGGCATTCCGTGAAGCCGTCCGAGTACAACAACAGCCTGTCACCGGGTTCCAGATAGGTTTCCACACGTTCATAGGTCACGTTCGGCAGCAACCCAATCGGAACGCCGCCTTCGCCAAGAAACTCTGCTTGTCCGTCGCGACGCAACACCAGAGGATGCGGATGGCCCGCCTGGACCATCTTCAGATGGCCATTCCTGAGATCGATGATAGCATAGGCCATGGTGAAATACTCCTCGACCCCGGTATCAGCGATCAGACGGGAATTGAGGGTTGCAGCCACCTCCTCGGGCGGCAGCAACGCATAGAAACGGTCAAACCGCTTTTCCATCGCTACGTTCTGGTCAAAATAAGTACTGGACAGATAGCCGCCCAACCGGGCCGTCATCATCGCCGAAGTGATCCCGTGCCCGGACACGTCGATGCTGTAAAACCCCAACCGGTTCACCCCCGGAGAAAACACGCCCACCAGATCCCCACCAATATGACCGCAAGGTTTGAGCAACAGGCTGACGCGCGACGTGCCAAATTCGCGAGTCAGCTCGGGCACCAGTGACTCCTGTATCTTTCGGGCCTGAATCAGATCTTTGTCGATGGCATCATGCGCCAGCCGCAACTCGCCCAGCGCCTTTTCAATGATGCGGTTCTTTTCGGACAATTCCCGCTGCATGCCCAGGATGCGGGCTCCTGCAGAGATACGGGCGCGCAGCTCATCCGCGCCCAGCGGCTTGATCAGGAAGTCATCCGCCCCTGCATCCAACCCCTGCGCCACTTCGTTCTTTTCGCTCTTTGAGGTCAACAGGATGAAATAGGCGTATTCCTCGTGCTCCAACGACCGGAACGCCTGACAAAACTCCAACCCGCTCATGCCGGGCATCACCCAGTCGCTGAGCACCAGATCGGGCGGGTTCTGGCGGCACACCGCGATCGCGGTTTCGCCACTGTCCGCCTCGATCACCTCGAAACCCCATTTTCTCAGAGAACCAACGAGAATGCGGCGTTGCAGGCGGCTGTCATCGACCACCAGAACCTTTCGAATTGCTCCGAATCCTTTCCCGGCCTGGGCTTCTGAATCCTTGATATTCAGCACCGAAAAAACCCCATTGCCTGCCTCAACTCGGATCGGGTTGAAACTAGGCGCCGCTATTTAACATATGATGAAACGCGATTGTGTCTGCGAAACGCCAAACCCCTTAACGGGTGTTGTCACGCTTGAGATGTCGACGCAATCTTGGTCAGTGCGGTTACCTCCGATCATACTGACTTGACGACGGTTATCGCACAAGCCGCCGAGGATATCCCCGTATTCGGATTGGTAAATGAACTGCATGCTACGGCGCTCAGCGGGCGTATTGGTGTGGACTGGCAGGATATGTGGTATGCCGTCGGGAAGTATCTCGCGGAACGGCACAACACCGGGTCACCACCCAAGACCGCAGTAATTATCTCTGGACCCACCGAAGCTGGCTGGACCGGGCCATTGGATCAAGGGTTGCGCGATGGTCTTACCGAGAGCTCCGTTGACGTCATCGACGTTTTTGGGGCGGACACGGGGTTGCGCCAGCAACTGGCGCTCGTCGAAACCGCGCTCGCGCTCTACCCCGACATCGACTACTTGATCGGCAGCGCAGCGGCGGCTGAAGCCGCGATTGGTTTGTTCGCGAATTCTCGTGCACCAATGCAACCGCAACTGATCTCGACATACATCAGCCAGACCGTTCTGCGCGGCTTGATGAATAGCAGCGTTCTGGCAGTTCCTTTCGACGATCCCGAATTGCAGGGGGTCATGGCTCTTAATCAAGCGGTTTCGATCCTGGCATCGGGTCGACCCGCTGGACTGGTCGGGCCGAAAATCACATTGCTTACAGCGTCCGACAATGATCTTGTCGATATCCGGATCTCTCCCTCTGAATACTTTCAGAGCATTCATTGATTCGCCCCGAAATATGCTTTTGCATAAATAGGAATTTGCTCGAACCAGGGTTTGGAACCCACCTGCTCACCAGGATTTTACGGCAGTTTCGGTTGTGTGGCAGACTGGCGAACCAAGCTGCAGATCGTATCGATCATTGCGCTCAGGTTTGAACGCGTTGACCTGGTGCAGCAAGGGCCGAGAGGCTGGCTGTGCGTCGTTACGAATCCGTGGCGGCAAGCTCGACCAGGGTCAGGCATAGGTTGGTCGCGACTGACATGTCCTGAACCGATATCCACTCCAGCGGGCCATGAATATTCTGCATTCCAGTGAACAAGTTTGGCGTCGGTACCCCAAGTTCGGTCAAACGCGAACCGTCCGTACCGCCTCGAATTGGAATCGAGACCGGTTCGACACCTATCCTGCGACTGGCGGCGCAGGCCAGGGCCACCGGCGTCATGTCTTTTTCCAGCCAATACCGCATATTGCGATATTGCGGCGTGATCTTGCATTCGATTTTTGCGCGTGGCTCCGAGCTTTGCACCGCTTCGCAGACCTGTCGCAAAAGTCGCCCCTTGGCCTCTAGGCCGTCAAGTTCGAAGTCGCGCAGGATCAGTTTGATTTTCATCTCCGACGATCCGCCGGTCATGTCGGTCGCATGGATGAACCCTTCTCGACCGTCGGTCACCTCTGGCGTCATTGTCGATTGTGGCAACATCGAAACGATCTTGGATGCCAGATGTATTGCGTTGACCAGCTTTCCCTTGGCCCAGCCAGGATGGATCGACACGCCTGAAACTGTGATTTCTGCGGCATCGGCGGAAAAGCTTTCGTACTCGATTTCTCCGACATTGCTGCCGTCGAAAGTATATGCAAACTCGGCAGCCAGATCCTTCGGAAGCCGCTCGCCTACCCCGCGCCCGATTTCCTCGTCCGGTGTAAATGCGATACGAATGGGGCCATGGGGTATCTGCGGGTTCTCCAAAAGATGCCGCGCGGCGGTCATGATGATTGCGACGCCGGCCTTGTCATCCGCCCCCAGCAAAGTCGTACCCGACGCGGTGACAAGGTCATGCCCAACCTTTTCACCCAGAGCAGGACAATCGTCAGGGGACAAAATAAGCGAGGGATTGTCCGGAAAACTGATATCGCCACCATTGTAGCCTTTGATCACCCTTGGTTTGACCCCGCTGGCATTGAACTGCGGCGCCGTGTCGACATGGGCCAGAAACCCGATGGTCGGACCGGACGTCGTTGCCGGAATTGTTCCCAGAACAACACCATAGTCCGTTAACTCGACATCCTGAGCGCCCATTCCGGCAAGCTCGGCCAGCAGCAAACGCAAGACATCAAGCTGAATGTCTGTACTGGGAGAGTTCGGCGATTCCGCATCGCTTTGGCTGTCGATGGCCGCATAACGGACAAGCCGGTCTTCAAGTTCCTGATCGAATTGCATCTTCGCCCCGCCTCCTTCTGCATTTAGCGAACAAGGCGCTTGGAGAGCAAACAAGTCAAGCCATGTCACTACGTGCGGGCAGACCCGCAACTAATCGTTGACGGAATTATGTCTATTCCTGAAAGTGAATATGGTACGCATAACAAGTATTGAACGGGGAGGAGACAATGAAACGCAGAGATTTTGTGAAAGCGGGTGTAACGGGCGTTGCGGCCACGGCATTGGCAAGCCCGGCGATTGCACAGGATATCCGGCAATGGAAGATGGTCACCGCGTGGCCCAAGAACCTGCCGGGGCCGGGCGTTGCTGCGCAGATGCTGGCGGATCGGATCACCAACCTGTCCGGCGGACGCATCGAAGTGAAACTGTTCGCCGCCGGAGAGCTGGTGCCGGGGCGCGGTGTGTTCGACGCGGTCTCGGAGGGGACGGCAGAGCTTTACCACGCGGTTCCAGCCTATTGGGGGTCCAAGTCCAAGGGCATCCTGTTGTTCGGGTCGCAGCCGTTTGGCCTCAGGGCCGACGAGCAATTCGGCTGGCTTTATCACGGTGGCGGTCAGGCCCTGTATGACGAAATGTACGGACGTTTCGGATTAAAGCCATTTCTGTGCGGCAACTCCGGCCCGCAATGGCAGGGCTGGTTCCGGGACGAAATCAATTCCGTCGATGATCTCAAGGGGCTCAAATTCCGCACCACCGGTCTTGCGTCCGAGATGTGCTCCAAGCTCGGCATGGCGGTGCAAGCCATGGGCGGGCGCGACATGTTTCAGGCGCTGCAGACCGGTGCGCTGGACGCCGGAGAGTTCATCGGCCCGTGGACGGACAGCGCGCTCGGCTTCTTCCAGGTTGCCAAGAACTATTACTGGCCGGGCGTGGGTGAGCCGTCTTCAGCGGAGGAATGTGCGGTCAATCTCGAGGTCTATTCTGGGCTGCCGGACGATTTGAAGCAGGCCGTCAGTTTTGCCTGCGAAAGCCTCTATAATCCGGTCTGGACCGAATACACCACCAAGCACGCACAGGCGCTTGCGGCCATGGTCGCAAACGAAGGGGTGCAGGTCAGGCAGCTTCCGGACGACGTGGTCGTTGCCATGGGTGTTGCCGCGGCAGAGGTCATGGAAGACCTTGCCAATGACGACGACGAACTGGTGCGCCGCATCACTCAGAACTTTGTAGATTACCGCGATTCTGTCGGGGCCTACATGACCTTTGCCGACAACGGGCAAATGAACGCCCGCGCAAGCGTTCTGGGCTATTGAGTCATCGGGCGATCAGCCTGAACCGATGCGTGAACATGCGCATCGGTTCTTTTTGAGGTGGTGATGAAAAGGCTCATCGAGACGCTTGACGGCATCAATCGTGCAACCGGTCTGGCGGTGCGCTGGTTCGCACTGGCAATGCTACTGATTCAATTTGCCATTGTCGTCGCGCGCTATGCCTTCGGTTTCAGCACTATCGCAACGCAAGAGTCAGTTCTTTATCTGCATTCAACCCTGTTCATGTTGGGGGCGGGTTACACGCTTTTGGTGGACGGTCACGTTCGGGTCGACATTTTCTATGCCAAGCTCGGGCCGACGGGCCGTCGGCGTATCGACCTTGCGGGGCATGTTTTCCTGCTTATGCCCGCGATGATCATGATCTTCTACTGGTCCTGGCCTGCGGTCCGAAATTCCTGGAAGATTCTGGAAGGCCCGATCTCGGTCGGTGGGATCAAAGCAGTGTTTCTGCTGAAGTCATTGATACCGCTTTTCTGCGTCCTCGTCCTGCTTCAATCTGTGGCCTGCGTCCTGCGGCTTTTGGCGGAAAGGCCACGCGATGGCTGAATACCTGGACCTGATCATGTTCGCGGGGTTGGTCGCCGTCATCCTGTCTGGCTTTCCGGTGGCGTTCAGCATCGCAGGCACCGCCATTCTGTTTGCGCTGTTGGGGTGGGTCCTCGGCGTGATGGACCTGTCCCTGCTTGGCGCAATGTCGCAGCGTATCTATGGTCTTTTGACCAACAACGTCCTGATCGCGATTCCGCTCTTTGTTCTGATGGGAGCAGTCCTTGAGAAAAGCCGGATCGCCGAAGACATGCTGGACACGATGGGCCGATCCTTCGGGCAGCTCAGGGGCGGTTTGGGTATCTCGGTGGTGTTGGTCGGCATGCTGCTGGCCGCTTCGACGGGAATCGTGGGGGCGACAGTTGTCGCGATGGGGATGATCGCCCTGCCTTCCATGCTGCGGGCCGGGTATGATCCCCGTGTTGCGTCAGGCATCGTCTGTTCCGCCGGAACCCTGGGGCAGATCATCCCGCCCTCGACACTGTTGATCATCCTGTCTGACGTGGTGTCGAACGCCTATCAGCAAGCCCAGTATGAACTTGGCAAGTTTTCCATCGAAACCATCTCTGTCGGTCAGGTCTTTGCCTCGGCTCTGCTTCCCGGTCTGACAATGGTCGCCCTGTACATTCTATATATCCTTGCGCGCGGTATGCTTCGCCCGAACGATTTACCGCCATCGCCGGGAAATGGTCGCAAGCCTGATCTGAACGAAATATCTCGCGCGATCCTGCCCGCGTTCCTTCTCATTCTTGCAGTGTTGGGCGCAATCCTCAGCGGCATCGCATCACCGACCGAGGCAGCTTCGGTCGGCGGAATTGGCGCCGCGCTTCTGGCCGCGGAAAGAACTGGCGAGCGCAAGCGTCTGTTGTTTATTGGGGTTACCGCGCTGACCCTTTTGGCACTTGGCGCCGGCCTTTTTCCCGTTCGGTTTCAACGCAGTGACCTTACCGGATTCGAGGCTGGTGTCGGAATTGTCTATCTTGCCCTTGCCGTTGTCGGCGGTGTTTCCATCCTGTCGGCAGTCCGCTCGCTTACTGCACATAAGATCATTCAGCCTGCGCTGACGTCGACCTTGACGATGACCTCGATGATCTTCGCAACAATCTTGGCGGCCGGGGTTTTTTCACTCGTATTCATCGGGCTGGGCGGCGAAGACCGCGTGGCGGCTATTCTGCAGAAACTTCCGGGGGGCGCGAATGGCGCACTTCTTTTCTGCATGTTGTTTATCTTCATTCTCGGCTTCTTTCTGGATTTTGTCGAAATCTCTGTGATCGTACTGCCGCTTGTATTGCCGACCTTGATCGTCATGGGGCACGATCCGATCTGGCTGTCAGTTCTGATCGCAATCAATCTGCAAACATCGTTCCTGACGCCGCCTTTCGGCTTTTCGTTGTTCTACTTGCGGGGCGCAGCTCCACCCGAGGTGACAACCGCACATATCTATGCCGGAGTGGCGCCCTTCATCCTGCTACAAGCCGTGGCGGTCGCAATCATCTGGTTCGTTCCGCAAATCGCCACAGTCCTGCCTGCCCTATTGTTCTGAACAAGCCCAGGCGGCTTGGTGCTGTACACGGTTGACATTCTGCCAATTTTTAGTTAACAAGTGAAGTAGTGAGGGGATACTATGCCGCATTTCAACATCGAGTATTCCAGAAACCTGGAGCAGATCGTCGATATGGCGGCCCTGTGCAACACGCTTCGGCTGGCAGGGATTGAAACGGGTGTTTTTCCCCTGGCCGGGATCAGGGTACGCGCCTTTGCCTGCGATTTCTGTTCGATCGCGGACGGTGATCCGAAACACGGGTTCATTGACATTTCCGTCCGTCTTCGTGCGGGCCGAACTTTGGATGTCAAGAAGGACGCCACACATCGCATATTCGAGGCCGCCCAAGCGTTTCTTGCACCAGCCATGGCGCACCACTCGATCGCCCTGTCGCTGGAGATACGCGACATAGACCCGGACCTTTCTGCAAAGACCGGGACCATCCGGGACCATCTGGAGCACTCGCAATGACCGTATTGGACGACAACCTCGCGAAACTCGACAGCTACCTTTCCCGCTTTCGCGAAACCGGTATTCGCAATCGGATCGCAGGTCAGGATCGAAACGGGTCGGGTGGCGTGTTTCGGACTGTGTCTCCAGTCGACAAGTCAGTCATTTGCGATGTCGCCCACGGGACAGCCGCCGACATAGATGCGGCGGCCGAAGCTGCGGCAGGCGCGTTCGAAAGCTGGCGTGACATGGCCGCGACCGAGCGGCGGAAAATCCTGCTGAACATCGCGGAGTGTATCGAAGCGCGGGCCGAGGAAATCGCCCTTTGCGAATGCTGGGACACCGGTCAAACCCTTCGCTTCATGTCCAAGGCGGCGTTGCGCGGGGCCGAGAATTTCCGCTATTTTTCCGATCAGGTGGTGCAGGCCCGCGACGGCCAGCACTTGAAATCGTCCACGTTGATGAACATCACCACGCGCGTGCCCATTGGCCCGGTCGGTGTCATCACACCGTGGAACACGCCGTTCATGCTGTCGACATGGAAAATTGCTCCGGCGCTGGCCGCAGGTTGCACTGTGGTTCACAAGCCCGCAGAGGCCAGTCCCCTGACCGCCCGCCTGCTGGTCGAGATCGCTGAGGAGGCCGGCTTGCCGCCCGGCGTGCTGAACACCGTCAACGGCTTTGGCGAAGAGGCCGGGAAACGATTGACCGAGCACCCTCTGATCAAGGCCATCGCCTTTGTCGGCGAAAGCCGCACCGGGTCGATCATCACCAAACAGGGCGCGGATACGCTCAAACGGATGCACCTGGAACTTGGCGGTAAGAACCCGGTCATCGTCTTTGATGACGCCGATCTTGACCGCGCGCTGGACGCGGTGATCTTCATGATCTACTCGATCAATGGTGAGCGCTGTACGTCATCTTCACGTCTGTTGGTGCAGGACACCATCAAGGAGGAATTCGAGACCAGGCTGGTCGAACGCGTCAACACAATCAAGGTCGGCCATCCGCTCGACCCGACAACCGAAATCGGCCCGCTGGTGACCGAAGAACATTTCGAAAAGGTCACATCCTATTTTGACATCGCCAGATCAGACGGCGCGACCATCGCTGCGGGCGGAACCACCGTTGGCGACGAGGGTTTTTTCGTCCGCCCTACCCTCTTCACCAATGCAAGCAACAACATGCGTATTGCGCAAGAAGAGATCTTCGGCCCGGTCCTGACGTCAATACCCTTTTCGAGCGAAGAAGAAGCGCTGCACATTGCCAACGACACGCCCTATGGTCTGACAGGATATGTCTGGACCAACGACCTGACCCGCGCCCTGCGCTTTACCGACAGGCTCGAAGCAGGGATGATCTGGGTAAACTCGGAAAACGTCCGCCACTTGCCCACACCGTTCGGGGGGGTCAAGGCCAGTGGTATCGGCCGCGATGGCGGCGACTGGAGTTTTGAGTTTTACATGGAACAGAAGCATATCGGTTTCGCAACCGGCCAGCACAAGATCATGCGGCTGGGCGCCTGACTACCAGCGACACTTCGGGAGGAACCTAAAATGGGAGAAATCGTACTCGCCGCCAAGATGACCCACGTGCCGACATTGTTGATGTCGGAGCAGGAAGGTCCGATCAAGGGCAAAAGGCAGCCCGCCATTGACGGCCACCGCGAAATCGCCCGCCGCGCCAAGGCGTTGGGCGCTGATACCGTCGTGATCTGCGACACTCATTGGGTGATCAACGCAGGCTTTCACATCAATGCGAACGCCAGGTTCGAAGGGTTGTTTACCTCGAATGAGTTTCCACAATTCATTCAGGATTTGCCGTACTCCTACGACGGCAATCCGGAGCTTGGCGACGCCATTGCCAAAGTGGCATCAGACAAGGGTGTCTATACGCTTGCGCATCACCTGGACAGTCTGGAACTGGAATATGGCACATTGGTGCCAATGCGGTTCATGAGCCGCGAACACGACATGAAGGTCGTCTCGGTCGCCGCCTGGGCCACCGTACATGACCATTCCGAAAGCCGCCTCATCGGCGAGGCGATCCGCGAGGCCGTCGAAGCCAGCGACAGCAAGGTGTTGCTTGTCGCCTCTGGCTCTTTGTCTCACAAGATCTGGGCCAACAAGGACTATGCCGCCAATAACGGCACCTTTACCATCAGTTCCGAGTTCAACCGCCAAGTCGACCTGCATGTACTGGAGATGTGGAAGAATGGCGATCACGCGACCTTCCTGAAGATGCTGGGTGATTATGCGACCTTCTGTTGTGGCGAGGGATCCATGCATGACACGTCGATGCTGTACGGTGCGCTGGGATGGGACGACTACACAGGCAAATGTGAGGTCGTGACCGAGTATTTCCCCTCATCCGGCACCGGGCAAACCAACGTCATCTTTCCGGTTCAATAGCAAAGGCAAACCATGCGATTTGCGAGTTTCATTGCCGAGGGCAAGACATACTATGGCGCTATCACCGACGGCGGCGCGGTAGCCCTGTCGCCGAACTTCCCCAATTGGCCCACACTCCTTGACGTCATCCGGGATGGCGGATTGGATCAGCTTGAAGCCGCCGCACAGGGTCGTCCGGTCACACACACCGATTTCTCTTACGATATTCCGCTGCCCAACGCGCCTCGCATCCTGTGTGTCGGGGTGAACTTTCCCGACCGAAATTCAGAATACAAAGACGGCAGTGCGCAACCCAAGTATATGTCCCTGTTCCCACGTTTCGCCAGCGGATTCACCGGACACAATCTGCCTCTGATCCGCCCGCCGGAGAACCACACATTGGACTACGAAGGCGAGGTGGCAATTGTCATCGGCAAGACCGGACGTCGCATCAAGGCTGAGGATGCATACGGACACATTGCCGCGCTGACGCTGTGCAACGAAGGCACCATTCGCGATTGGGTCCGGCACGCGAAGTTCAATGTCACGCAAGGCAAGAATTGGGACAAATCCGGCGCGCTTGGCCCTTGGTTGGTCCCCTTCCGTGATCCTGCCCAATTGGACGATGCCCGGATCATAACGAGGGTGAATGGCCAAGAACGCCAAAACGACACTCTCAACCGCATGATCTTCCCGATCCGCGAGGAAATCGCCTATATCTCTACCTTCATGACGCTGCGGCCCGGTGACATCATCATCACCGGAACACCAACCGGTGCGGGCGCGCGGTTCGATCCACCACGCTACCTTGAACCGGGTGACGTGGTCGAAGTCGAAGTTGGCGGCATTGGCATCCTGCGCAACGGTGTGGCAGACGAACAGCCATGACTCCGCAAGATCACGCCCGTGCCGCCGCCGATTTGCTGACCGCCGAACGCGAGCGTACCCAGATCGGCCTGCTCAGCCTGCGCCATCCGGACATGACCATGGATGACGCCTATGCCATACAAAATGAAATCCAGCGCGCCAAACTGGCGCAGGGCCGAAAGGTGATCGGCTGGAAAATCGGCCTGACATCGAAGGCCATGCAATATGCGCTGAACATCGATATTCCCGACAGTGGAATTTTGTTCGACGATATGGCGTTCGAAAACGAAAGCACGGTGCCAAAAGGGCGGTTCATCCAGCCCCGGATCGAGGCTGAGATCGCGTTTGTGATGAAATCCGCCATCGGCGGCGTAAATGTCACCCGCGAAGAAGTCATTGCGGCCACTGACTGTGTCGTGCCTGCGCTCGAAATCCTTGATACCCGAATTCTGCGGGTCGATCCGGACACCGGAACAGCCCGCAACGTATGCGACACGATCAGCGACAACGCCGCCAATGCCGGGATCGTTCTGGGTGCCGAACGACACGCCATCAACGCCTTTGACCTTCGCTGGGTTGGCGCCCTTACATTCCGCAATGGCGAGATCGAGGAAACCGGGCTTGGCGCCGGTGTTTTGAACGACCCCGTCGAAAGCGTCGTCTGGCTGGCCCGCCGCATGGCGGAGTTCAGCCAGAGGATTGAACCCGGTCACATCATTCTATCGGGCAGCTTCATTCGACCCGTGGAATGCCCTTCCGGTTCCGAGATTCATGCGGATTTCGGTCGCTTCGGCTCGGTCGAAATCGGCTTTGAGTGAAAACGCCCGTTACTTCTCGGCGGCCGTGACGATGATTTCGACGCGCAGTGTGTCGCGCGCCAACCTGGCCTCGCCGCAAGCGCGCGCGGGGGCGTGGCCCTCGGGCACCCAAGCATCCCATACAGCGTTCATCTCGGCAAAATCGGCCATGTCCGCCAGCCAGACGATTGCCTGCAAAATCCGGGTTTTGTCCGTTCCCGCCTGTTCCAGCAGCGCCTCGACACGGGACAGGCAATCGCGCGTCTGATCCGCGACGGTCTCACCGTCTCCTACCTGACCGCACAGGTAGACGGTGCCATTGTGCTTGACGATCTTGCTCATGCGCTGGCCGGTTTCGATGCGTGTGATGGTCATTCCGAAAGCTCCTGGTTTTTTCGGCTCTATGAACCTTGCAACCCCACCGGTCAATGCGATTTTTGCCCTGACCCACACGCGCAGGTCAGGGCAGATTGGTCAGCTGTAGCGATAAGGCCGCCCGGCCTTTTGCATGTCGGCGTTATACTGTTTGAATATCTGGACCACCTTGGCCTTGGTCTCGGATTCGGCGGCGATCTCGTCCCAGAATTTCGTTGCGGCGGCTTCGACTTGCGCCCATTCCGCATCCGGAATCGAGGTAAGCTGCATCTTGGTTCCGTTGACCCGTAGCGATGCCTCGCCGCCCCAATACCACCACTGGCGATAATAGTGGGATTGCTCACAGCATACCTTGAACAACAGCTTCAGATCCTCCGGCAATTCCTCCCAACGTTCGTTATTGGCAAAGAAGTGGCCAATCCACGCTCCTGAAATGTTGTTGGTCAGGAAATAGTTGGTCACATCCGCCCAACCGACGGTGTAATCCTCGGTAATCCCGGACCAGGCAATACCATCCAGTTCGCCGGTCTGAACCGCAACTTCGATATCCTCCCACGGGAGGGTGACAGGCACCACGCCGAACTGGCTGAGGAACCGGCCTGCGGTCGGGAAAGTAAAGACACGCTTGCCCTGCAGATCGGCCAGCGAGTTGATCGGGTCCTTGGTGGCGAAATGACAAGGGTCCCACGAACCGGCACTGATATGCTTGACGCCGACCTTGGAATATTCCTCGTCCCATATTTCGTTCAGGCCGTACTGATTGAACAGTACAGGCACATCCAGAGAATAACGCGAAGCAAAGGGGAAATACCCACCGAAAACTGTCACTTCGGTGGGCGAGGCCATCGAGTCGTCGTCCGATTGCACCGCGTCGATAGTGCCCCGCTGCATGGCGCGAAACAACTCGCCGGTGGGCACCAGCTGATCGGCATAAAACAGCTCGATCTGCATCCGGTCTCCGGCAATCTGGTTGAACAGGTTGATCGCCGGATCGACCACATGTTCGGCCAGCGCAGGGCCGGCATAGGTCTGCATCCGCCACTTGATCGTCGATTGCGCCAGCGCCGGTGCGGCCAGCGATGCTGCAGGAACAACTGCGGCCCCTTTCAAAAACTTACGTCTTGTCGTCATTTTCTCTCTCCCAGTTGAAATCAACGAATTGCTCTCTCATAAGCCCCGGTTCGATCCGGGATCATTTGTTGTAAACGGCCTCCGGCAACCACAGTGCGATCTGCGGAAACACCATGATGATCGCCAGCGCCAGCGCCATCACCAGCACGAAGGGCAGGATCGACCCATAAATATCGCGCAGAGTAATGTCTGGCGGCGCCATGGCTCGCATCAGAAACAGGTTATAGCCAAATGGCGGTGTCATATAGGCGATCTGAGTCGTGATCGTGTACAGCACACCGTACCAGATCAGGTCGAATCCCAACGCCTGCACCAACGGCACGTAAAGCGGCGCCACGATCACCAGCATAGCCGTATCGTCAAGAAACGTGCCCATTACGATGAAACTCAGCTGCATCAGGATCAGGATCATCCAGGGGCTCAACCCCAGACGCTCGGTGAACAGGTTCTCGATGGCGCGCACCGCCCCAAGCCCGTCAAACACGGCGCCAAAAGCCAGCGCCGCCAGAATGATCCACATGAACATGCACGAAATACCCAGCGTCGAGCGCACCGAGGTCTCGAAAACCTGCCGATTCATCCGCCCTTTCAGAACCGCCGCGACAAAGGCCGTCAGCGCGCCGATGGCGGAACTTTCCACTAGGGAAGTCCAGCCGTTCACGAACGGGATCATCATCGCGGCAAAAATCGCCAGCGGCAGGACACCTGCGAAAAGCAGACGGTATTTCTCCTTGAGGAAGACATCCTTGTAAAAGGCCGGGGTTTTTCGGGTGGCAAAAGACAACGCACCAATCACTGCAGCGATGCCGATTGCGGCCTTGGCCGTCACTGCACCCAGGCCCAACAACGCCGGAACGGCGACAACGCCCAGCAAGGCAAGATAGTTCAGGCGCAAAGGATGGTCCGTAGTTCGTTCATATTCAGCCAGGTTTTCGCGATCCATGGCCTGACCCAAAGCAGGGTTCAGTTTGCAACGGATGGCGATGTAGAGAATGAACATAGCCGCCATCATCAGCCCCGGAATGACACCTGCCAACCATAGTTGTCCCACCGGCTGCCGCGCAATCATCGCGTAAAGAACGAGCACGACAGAGGGCGGCACGAGAATACCCAGGGATGAACCAGCCTGAATGACACCAGTCACCATGCGCTTGTCATATCCGCGCTTCAACAGTTCCGGCAGGGCGATCGTGGCGCCAATCGCCATACCTGCTACGCTCAGACCATTCATAGCAGAAATCAGGACCATGAGAGCAATCGTACCAATTGCCAGACCACCGTTCAGGCCGCCCATCCAGACATGAAACATCTTGTACAGATCGTCCGCGATCTTGGATTCCGACAGGACATATCCCATGAAGATGAACATCGGCAGCGTCAGCAGCGGATACCATTTCATCAGCTTCATCGCCGCGGCGAAACCGATGTCATACCCGCCCCGGTCGCCCCACAGCAGCAGCGAGGCCACCACGGCCACAAACCCGATGGCACCGAACACCCGCTGCCCGGTCATCAGCATCAACATCATGGTCGAGAACATGACAATGGCGATCATCTCGTAAGACATCAGATCGCCTCCCTCGGGAGGTCATCGCCCTTGATGCGCAGGATATCCTTGCACAACTCCGATACCGCCTGCAGCAGCATCAGAATCAGGCCTACCAGCATGATCACCTTGATCGGCCACAGGTAGGGTCGCCAGGCCGTCGGACTGCGTTCACCGTATTGCAGCGAATAGCTCAGACTGTCCCACCCGCCATAGATCAGCACACCCAGATAAAAGATCAGAAACAGAACCGTAAACGCATCCGTCCACGCCTGCCGTCGGCTTGACCATTCGCCATATAGCAAGTCCATCCGCACGTTCGACCCCATCTGGATCGAATACGGCCCGCCGAGGATGTAATAGGCCACCATCGCAAACTGCGCCACTTCCAGCGTCCACAACGACGGCAGAAAGAAAGTCTTGGAGATCGACGACCACAACAGGATGCCCATCATCACGAAGATGCCGTACATCACCACCCGGCCGATCCAGCGGTTTATCCCGTCGATGAACGAGACGTATCTCCGCATGAAATTCATGCCCGTTTCCCTGTTTTACTGACCGTTCCTCGGAT
>NZ_JBXWSF010000086.1:0-17150 GCF_059613285.1 Ruegeria sp. BHSB058
AGAACGAAAAGCCCGACATTCTGGGCATGTCCGCTCTGCTGACCACCACCATGCCGTATATGAAGGTCGTGATCGACACCCTGGTCGAACAAGGCCTGCGTGACGAATACATCGTTCTGGTCGGCGGTGCCCCGCTGAACGAGGAATTTGGCAAGGCCATCGGCGCTGACGCCTATTGCCGTGACGCGGCAGTTGCGGTTGAAACCGCCAAGGATTTCGTCTCGCGCAAGCACAACCAGATGGCTGGCTGAAACACCCCACCAACTCTATGAAAAGGCCGCCCGATCACGGAGCGGCCTTTTCCTATGACAAGTGCGTGAACCGCACCACAATCCCCGACCACCTAATTTACCCCATCTTAACCCCTTGTTATTTAGCGATAGTTAAAAGTTCCAGGGGTTCACATGCCAACTACATTCAACGCTATTTTTCTGGGTACATTTTCCGAGATCGACACTGTCGAAAGTAACAACAACGCAGAAAATGCAGAGGCTCTTGTTGGTCTCACGGTCGGAAGCGAAACCGAGCCATTGTATACAAACGCTGTTACCTGGAGTCCTGTCGGGGATGTCGGCACGTTCTATGACATGAACAACCCACCGTTCGAGCAATTCTCCATCGACAATGGTCCAGCGCAAACCTTTGACGGCGTGGCAATTTACAATGCCACGCTGACTTATGTCGATGGCTCAACTGCCACGATATCCGCTGTGATTTCGCAAGACGTTGATGGAAATACCTATCTCGTACCCGAATTCTCGCCCAATACCGATCAGGATGCTCTCGAAGCCGGCGCTATACAATCGATTTCTCTGGACAGCGTTGCACGAAACACAGGCATTGCCGGCACCAACGCTGATCGGCAAGCATGGAACATAGTCACCTGTTTCGCCAAAGGTACACGTATCAAGACCGCCAAAGGCTGGAAGCGCGTCGAAACCCTCAGACCCGACGACCAAATCTGTACACTGGATAGCGGCCCGCAGGAGTTGCGCTGGATCGGCAGCCGTACGGTAGAGGCAACCGGCGCATATGCTCCGGTGCTGTTCCGCGCAGGCGCCATTGGCAACACCCGGGATCTTTTGGTCTCGCAACAACACCGCATGCTGGTGCGCAACTGGAAAGTCGAACTTCATACGGGCCAGCGCGAAGCGCTGGCACCTGCCAAGTCGCTGATCGACGGCAAGAATATCGTGTTGCAGCCCGGGGGTAGCATCACCTATTTCCACCTGCTTTTCGATCGTCACGAGTTGATCTGGGCCGATGGGTGCATAAGCGAAAGCTTTCATCCCGGCGAATTGGCTTGGAACAGCATGGAAAAGGCGACGCAACAGGAAATCCTGTCTCTCTTTCCTGAAATGGAAGCAAACGGACTGGCCTCATATGGCCCCAGTGCCCGCCCCACTTTGTCTACGTTTGAAACTCAGGTGTCGGTTGCCTGATTTCCAGTGTCGGAACAGGACTTGCCCCGGCGGTCAATGAAGGTAACTCTGAGTGCAACGCACAAGGAGATCTCGATTGACCGCACATCAACCGCCCCAGGATCGCCATCTTACGACCACCGGGTTCGACGCAAAGACCAGCTCGGGGCGTATCCTGCTGGTCGCATGTGGCGCGCTGGCGCGGGAAATCCTGGACATCCGCGACCGCAATGGATGGGATCACATGGATCTCACCTGCCTGCCAGCTATCCTTCACGTCACACCGGAAAAAATCACCGAGGCGGTACAACAAGCGGTCGCCAAGCATAGATCCAAATACGAGAAGATCTTTGTTGTCTACGCCGATTGCGGGACCGGAGGCTTGTTGCAGCGGGCCTGTGACGATCTGGGTGTCGAAATGGTTGCCGGACCACACTGCTATTCCTTTTTCGAAGGTAATGACGCTTTTTCGGCGCGCGACGAAAGTGACACGACGGCGTTTTACCTCACCGATTTCCTGACCCGTCAGTTTGATGCGTTCGTATGGAAACCTTTGGGGCTTGATCGCCATCCACAGCTCAGGGACATGTATTTTGGCAATTACACCAAACTGGTCTATCAGGCGCAGACGAACGATCCGGCATTGGTCGAAAAGGCAAAGGCCTGCGCCGCGCGGATGGGGCTGGAATTCGAATATCGCTTCACCGGTTATGGCGATCTGGAAACCACGCTTACCGATTGGTCTGAGCGGGTTTCAGAATAAAGGCACCGCTCACACGTTCTCTGATGCGACATCGCGGATACGTTCGATCATCGAGCGCAGACCATTTGACCGCTGGGCCGACAGATGCTCGTTCAGACCCAACCGCTCCAGTTCCGCCCGTGCGTCGACCTTGGGAACCTCACCCACTGGCAAGCCATTGTAAAGCGAGCGCAAAACCGCGATCAAGCCGCGCACGATCAGGGCATCACTGTCACCATCAAAACTGAAAACTCCGTTTTCGATGGTCGGATGCAACCAAACCTGACTGGCGCAGCCATGCACCTTGGTCGCGGGTACCTTGAGCGCCTCGTCAAGGGGCTCCATCGCCTTGCCCTGCTCGATCACATGACGATAGCGGTCTTCCCAGTCCTCCAGGAACTCGAAGTCTTCGACAATTTCCTCAAAGGCGGGGCTGGCCATGCGGCGATCCTCTCAAATCTTCGTCAAACTGTGACCTAAGCCCGCGCCAGGGCCGTGTCCAGCCCCGCCACGTCTTTTCAAGCCGGTTCATTTAGGCTAACCCGTTTTCAGGTTGCTCCTTCAACGTGTTGGTTGTCATGAACAAATCTTTGCCAGTTCTCCTTATGGTTGCCGCTTTGACGCTGTCTGCCTGCGGCAGTTGGCGCGACTCTCGCGCAAATCCGTCCAACTGGTTCGGCAAAAGCACGCCAAGCGAACCAACACAGGTTGATGAAACCAACGCACTGATCCCGCAAAGAGGCGGCAAAGGTCTGTTTGATGGGCCTGAAGCCGTGGACATCAGCGTTCCTATTGCCACGGTTACCGAGCTCCGGGTGGATCCCACATCGACCGGCGCGATACTGGTTGCAACAGGCGTTGCTGCCCGACAGGGTGCCTATGACGCACAATTGCGGCTGAATTCATCCGAAGAAGATCAAAAGAACGGCGTTCTCGCCTTCACATTCCGCGTTGTCTATCCCGATTATGCCACCGCGCAAGGGACGGAACGCACTCGCACAATCACCGAGGCGGTCAATCTGAGCAAACAGGATCTTGAGGGTATTCGGCTCATCCGCGTCTCGGCTGCGCAAAACGCTCGCGAAACCCGCAGGCGCTGACGCCGGTCAGCCCAGCGGAACGACCCGAACGGTCTGCCCTTTGGCTGCCAGCGCAATCTGACCGTCGCAAAGCCGCAGGGCGTCTTCTCCGAACACTTCATACCGCCACCCCGACAGCGATGGTACATCGCGTTCTCCGGCCGCAATCAAATCAAGCTCGGCGCTGTTGGCGATCAGTTTTGCAGCAACACCTGCGCTTTCAGTTTTCGATTTCAGAAGCACTCGCAGCAGATCGGCCAAGGCGGGGTTGACCTGAATCTTGTCCCGGCTCTTGTCGATCTTTGGCAGTTTGTCCGGGGGACATTCAATACCCTGCGCCACCGCCGCCAGAATGCCATCGGCAATGGCCCCTTTTCGCGCCTCGCGCAGCAGCAGGCGTGACCCCCCCAGATCGGCCGGGGTTCTGGGCTTGGTCGAGGCCAGTTCGATCAAAGCGTCGTCCTTGAAGACCCGGTTGCGCGGAACATTGTTTTCCTGCGCATAAGCTTCGCGGAATTTGGCCAGTTCCCGAACCATTGCAAGGAACTTGGCCGAATTCGTGCGTGTCTTGATGCGACGCCACGCCTCTTCGGGGCGAATGTCATACGTGGCCGGATCGGTCAGGATCTGCAATTCTTCCGCAACCCAGTGGTCCCGTCTGGTTTTCTTCAGCTCCGCCGCCAGGAACTCATAGATCTTGCGCAAATGCGTCACGTCCGCCAGCGCATAGGTCTTTTGCGCGTCGGTCAGTGGGCGGCGCGACCAGTCGGTAAACCGCGAGGTCTTGTCCACCCCCTGCTTGCAGATCTTGCGCACAAGGGTTTCATAGCCTACCTGCTCGCCAAATCCGCATACCATCGCGGCCACCTGGGTATCGAACAACG
Organism: Ruegeria sp. BHSB058; assembly: GCF_059613285.1. Lineage (NCBI taxonomy): Bacteria > Pseudomonadati > Pseudomonadota > Alphaproteobacteria > Rhodobacterales > Roseobacteraceae > Ruegeria > Ruegeria sp. BHSB058. The sequence goes on from NZ_JBXWSF010000086.1 coordinate 4,127, forward strand.
GTTCGGGGAATACACCGGATTCGACCCAGAATATTTCCAGATCCTGCCGCGCCGCATGAAACACTTTGACCACATTTTCGTTGCGAAACAGTTCCAGCAACGGTTCCAGCGACATCCCTTCCGCCAACGGATCGACCAGCACGGCGCTGTCCTCCCCCTCGGCGGGAAGGGCCAATTGAACGAGACACAGTTTCGAGTAATAGGTCCGCTCGCGAAGAAACTCGGTATCGACGGTGACATAAGGGTGCGCGGCGGCGGCCTTGCAGAATTCCGCAAGCTCGGGCGTGGTGGTAAGGGTTTTCATAAGCGGTTTTGTTTCTTGCACTTTTTATTCATTCCAAAACTCAAAGACCCCACACATCCCCGAGCAATTCCTGAACCATAGGACAAAGCTGGCGCGGCTGTAAACGCCGACAAGGGATCACGGCAACAGAACCGGCGTTGTGTTGCCAGAAGAGAACCGCCGCAAAACCGCCGGATAAAGTTTATGTTCCCACTTCAGCACCCGCGCCGCGAGGGATTCGGGCGTATCGCCGGGTTCGATCTGAATTCGCGCCTGCCCCAGAATGGGGCCGTCATCCAGCGCTGCGGTCACCTCGTGCACGGTGCAGCCGTGTTCGGCGTCACCCGCCGCGATGGCGCGCGCATGGGTGTTGAGCCCCTTGTACTTGGGGAGAAGCGAGGGATGGATATTCAGCATCCGTCCCTGAAACTGTGACACGAACCCGCCTGTGAGCACGCGCATGAACCCGGCGAGACAGACAATGTCGACTGCGGCCTCCAGCAACGGTTTCACCAGTTCGGCCTCAAACGCCGCGCGATCCCCGCCAAAAGGCCTATGATCGACAACTGCGGTCGGCACACCGCGATCCGCCGCCTTCTGCAATCCGCCGGCCTGCGCGTCGTTCGACATCACAAGGCACGGTCGCGCCGGGTGGTCACCGGACATGCTGTCGACCAGCGACACCATGTTCGACCCCCCCCCGGATATCAGGATGGCAACGCGCTTATGACTCACAACAGCGCGCCTGTGTAAGTCACACCGGGTGTTCCGGTTACGCTGCCGATGCGCGATACGGTTTCCCCTTCGGCCCGCAGCAGCGCGGCCAGATCATCGGCTTTGTCCGGCGCACAGACAACAATCATGCCTACACCGCAATTGAAGGTCTTGAGCATCTCGGCCTCGGCTATACCACCGGTTTCGGCCATCCACCGGAACACGGGTGGCAGATCCCACGCATCAAGGTCAATGGTCGCTCCAGCGCCTTCCGGCAGGACCCGCGGCAGGTTCTCGGTAAGCCCACCGCCGGTGATATGGGCCAGCGCATGCACGCCCCCCTCCCGGATCGCCGCCAGAGCAGATTTCACGTAAAGCCGAGTCGGCGTCAGCAGCACCTTTCCCATCGCGCCTTCGGCAAATGGACACTCCGATTCCCAGTTAAGTCCGGAATGTTCCACCAACCGGCGAACCAATGAATAGCCATTGGAATGGACCCCGTCCGAGGCCAGCCCAAGCAGCACGTCACCCTCCTGCACGCCCGCAGGCAGCGCCGTTCCGCGCTCCATCGCGCCGACAGCAAAACCTGCCAGGTCGAAATCCCCCGCCGGATACATCCCGGGCATTTCTGCCGTCTCACCACCGATCAGTGCACAGCCCGAGCGCACGCAGCCTTCGGCAATACCTTCGATGATCCGCGCGGCCGTTTCCGTCTCCAGCTTTCCTGTTGCGAAATAATCAAGGAAAAACAAAGGTTCCGCGCCCTGACAGATCAGATCGTTCACGCACATCGCCACCAGATCGATGCCGACCCCGTCAACCACCCCGGTATCAATGGCAATCCGCAGCTTGGTGCCGACACCATCGGTTGCCCCCACCAGAATCGGGTCGCTGTATCCAGCCGCCTTGAGGTCGAACAACGCGCCAAAACCGCCCAGCCCGCTTGCCACGCCAGGCCGGTCGGTTCGCTTTGCCGCAGGTTTGATACGGTCGACCAGTGCGTTGCCCGCATCGATATCCACGCCCGCATCGGCATACGTCATGCCGCTTTTGCCCGTTGTCATGGCTGAACCCTCATGAATGCTTTGAGCGCGGGTTAGTCGATTGTGCGCCTGCATGCAACGGTCAGGCTTGACGCGGGCGACACGCGTGATACGCAATGCGCTCAGGCGGGCCTGTAGCTCAATTGGTTAGAGCAGAGCGCTCATAACGCTTTGGTTGGGGGTTCGAGTCCCTCCGGGCCTACCAATCCGCCCTTTTCACTTACGAAAACTGCGTTTTTAGCCGCCGACATAGACACCGTCCTTTGGACGATAGAAAATCTTCTGATCGTGCAATCGGCCTAGCAGGTCATGGATTCGGCGCACGGTTTCTGCGCGTTTGGCTCGGTTTGCGTCATCCTCTTCCGCCGGTCGGTGTGAAATAGACGCCGAGGCGGTCCGCAAGGCCATTTCGATCAGATCCACATCCTCGACCGACAACTCGAACATGTCATTGAATTGCGGCATTCTATCCCTCCTTGGCTGGCGTCTCGGTAAATTGGGTTCATTCGCACCGGGCGCATTCCCCTTATACCATCCGATCTGCCAAAGCGCTCCGGCTTTTACCGAGCGATAACGATATCCGCGCGCAAACCGCCCAGCTTTTCGCTTTCGCCCAACCGCAACATTCCCCCATGGGCACGGGCCACATCGGCGACAATGGCCAGGCCCAGCCCGACACCGCCGCCCTGATTCTGATTGCGCGCGGGATCAAGCCGCGCGAATGGTTTGATCGCCTCGCCGCGCTGTTCGACCGGGATGCCCGGCCCATCGTCCTCGACCCGAATGCGCAAGGATTTCGACGTGACGGCACAGCTCACGTCGGCCCTCGTGCCGTAGCGCACCGCATTGCCGATCAGGTTCTCGACCGCCCGTCGAATCGCCGTCGGGCGCAATGTCACAGGCTCCGAACCCTCGCATGTGCCCAATTCCACCTGACGCCCTGCCCGCCTGGCATCCTCGACGATCTGGCCCAGCAACGATGCTATGTCGACCACTTCGGGTGCGCCTTCCGAGGCTCCTCGCGTGAAATCAAGAAATGTGTCCAGCAAACGCTGCATTTCATCGACGTCCTGCAATAGCGGCGCCGCCTCGTCGTCGGGCATCATCGCAAGCCCGAGTTTCAGACGTGTCAGCGGCGTGCGCAGATCGTGGCTCACGCCAGACAGCATCAGGGTACGTTGTTCGATCTGCCGTTCGATCCGGGCGCGCATGTCCAGAAACGCGCTGCCGGCGGTACGCACCTCTATCGCGCCTCGTGGTGAATAGGGCACCACTCTACCCCGCCCGAACGCCTGCGCCGCGTCCGCCAGTTTGGCAATGGGTTTGAGCTGGTTACGCATGTAAAGAAAGGAAATCGACGTCATCAGCACTGCAAAAAACACCATCGTCACGATCAACTGATGAGGTGCTGCGGGCGACAGGCGGCGACGGTCGAACGTCAACTGCAACGCGCCAAGACGCGTGTTCAGAATCAGCACGGTTTCACGGCTGCTGGGCAAAAGCACAGCTCTCGCATCAGGCAACAGCCGGTGTATGTTTTCCTGCACGATCTTTCCGGTCAGATCGTACCAGCGCCGCGTATCCACATCGGGAACCTCCGGCATTTCCAAAAACCGCGCCTGCATGTCAAGCGCATTCAGTGTCGGCCCCATTTTGGCAAGCGCGTCTTGCCGGTTCGAGGTGCCCTGCATCTGATCCTGCAGCAAACTGATTTCGCGCGACACCGTCAGCGTCATCTGCATGGTAACGTCTTCCAGATGGCGCTGCAGAAACGCTACCGCAACCACCAGCAGAACCACCACCATCGGCAGAGCCAGGATCAGGGCCGCTCGTGCATAGAGACTACGCGGCATATAAGGTTTGAGCCAGCGGAAGGACATGCGCTAAGCGTAGCGGGCCACCGGAACAAGAGGAAGAGGTCAAGATGCAACCGCCCGACGATTTCCAACCGCCTGTCGGCGTACCCTTCGAACTTGAACCGGGCCTGCGCCGCATCCTCGCCCCCAACCCCTCTCCCATGACCTATCGCGGCACCAACACCTACCTGGTGGGGCATACCGATCTTGCAATTATCGATCCGGGTCCATTGCAGAAGGCCCACCTGGCCGCCATTCAAGCCGCATTGCTGCCCGGCCAACGCATCAGCCATATTTTCGTCACCCACACACATCTGGATCATTCGCCGCTGGCCGCCCCTTTGGCCGAACAAACCGGAGCAACCGTCTTCGCCTTTGGTGGGCCAGAGGCCGGGCGCAGCGCCGTGATGAGGGAACTTGCCGCCGACGGCATGGCTGGTGGCGGCGAAGGCATCGACAAAGACTTTCGCCCGGGTGTCGAGGTCGCGGACGGCGAGATCGTCCAGGGTGACGGTTGGGAACTGGAAGTCATCCACACACCCGGACATCTTGGCAATCACATAGCCTTGGCGTGGCGCGGTCACTGCTTTACCGCTGATCACGTGATGGGCTGGGCCAGCTCTCTGGTGTCTCCGCCGGACGGCGACCTGACCGATTTCATGGCGTCCTGCCGCCGGTTGCGCAAAAAAGATTGGACGGTATTCCACCCCGGCCATGGAGCCCCGGTGATCGACCCCGCGGGTCGCCTCGACTGGCTGATTTCGCACAGGCTGGGACGTGAGCGCGCGATACTGGAACAACTCGACTCTACCCCGCTCACTGCCCGCGAACTGGCAGAGCGCATCTATACCGACACACCCGTGGCACTTCTGCCCGCGGCCGAACGCAATGTTTTTGCTCATCTTGTTGATCTTTTGGGGAAATCCAAAGTTCAACCGATCGATTCCCTGTCTTCGGCCTCGCGGTTCCGGCACAGTGGTTAAAAATGTGCGTTTCCCGTGCCGAACCCTCTGGACGCCGAAAACCGGTGTTGCTATACGGCGCGCACCGTTCCGGCGTAGCTCAGCGGTAGAGCAGTTGACTGTTAATCAATTGGTCGTAGGTTCGATCCCTACCGCCGGAGCCAACAGATTAGAAAAGGGGTTCGACACATAGTGTCGGACCCCTTTTTCGCTTGGCCGCCACGCGTATGGCATATTACCGCCCAGTTTCCCCGCACACTCAGCAAGGAATGGCTCAACGCACCGGAATGACGGGATTTTCCTGAATCTTCCCCTTTAATGCCCTCAGAATGAAAGCCATGTCTGGGGCGAATTTGAAGGAGAACAGAATGTCCCGTATTCTTGTCATAGCTGTGCTACTGGCCGCCGCAGGCGCCAGTGCCTATTACATTCTCACACGACCCGAACCCACACCTGCCGAGCGTCTGGAAAATGCCGCGCAGGAGGCCGGCGACGCCGTCGGCGAAGCCGCACAAGCCGTAACCGAAGCCGCAAGCGAAGCCGTCCAGAACGCGACGCAACAGGCCAACGAGGCGGCATCCTCCGTCTCTCAACAAGCCTCTGACGCGGCCGATCAGGCAAGCGCCGCCGTCGATACCGCCGCCCAGGCCGCAAACGAACAGATTGCCGCATTGGGCGATCAGGGCAATGCGCTGATCCAGTCCTGGCAGGACAGCGGTATCCTGACCGAGGCCGGGTTCGACTACGACAAAATGATGACCGCGGTTCAGGCCAGCCCGCTGACCGAATCCGTCAAAGCCGAAGCGGCGACGATTCTTGCCGATATCAAGGCCGCGCCCGATACCTTTGCCGAAAAGTTCGAAGAGCTGAAAAAGTTGCTGGCGCAATAACCAAAAAGGGTTTGGCGGCCACGTCCGCCACGCCCCCCCGGGCCGCGATTTCCGCCACGTCATCACAGCGCAAAATTGACGAATGCCCGCGCCGCATGCTTGGGTTGGATCATCCATTTCCAGAACCGGACCCGATTGTGACCCTGACTGCCCCGACCTCCTGCGTCACTCCAGACAGCCAAACCAATATCGAATCAAGGATTTAACCGACGTTGCTCCGTTGAGACCTTTCGCTTGCCTGACCGATGCCAAGGATTGCCGATATGACCGATCTTCCCGAAACCATGTTCGCGATCCTGCAAACGCATGACGGTTTTTCCGGCACCGCGACCGGACCTGAAATCACCGATGCCGCCGACTGGCTGACCGGTGCCGAGATACCGGTGCCGACCCCCGGGCCGGGACAGGTCCTGATCCGTCTGCGCGCAGCTTCGGTCAACCCGTCCGATCTGCACTTCATCAAGGGCGAATACGGCCAGCCCCGCGTCAAGGGCGCTCCGGCGGGGTTCGAAGGGTGTGGCGACGTGGTCGCGACCGGAACCGGGGCCGAAGGGTTGCAGGGACAGCGCGTGGCCTTTGTCGCCGCTGGCGCCGGCGCCTGGGCGGAATACGTGGTCACACAGGCGCAGATGTGCATCCCCTTGCGTCCCGATATCTCCGACGAGGACGGCGCGGCGCAGATCGTGAACCCCATGACAGCCATGGCGATGGTCGATATCGCCCGCACCGAAGGCGAGGCATTTGTGCTTTCCGCCGCAACCAGCCAGCTGGGCAAGCTGATGTGCAGCCTTGGGCGCGATCTGGGCCTGAAACCCATCGCTCTCGTCCGGCGCGCCGAAGCGGCAGACGCACTGAAACAGTTGGGCGCGGCCGAGGTTCTGGTCACCTCTGATCCGGAGTTTGCACAGAAATTCGCGGCGCTCAGCAAGGATCTGAAACCGCGCGTGTTTCTGGATGCCGTCTCGGACCAGGTGTCGGAACAGGTCTTTACCGCGATGCCCAACAATGCGCGCTGGATCAGTTACGGCAAGCTCAGCGCCGAGTTACCCAGCCTCACGCAGATGGGGCAGCTCATCTTCATGGGCAAGCGGATCGAAGGGTTCTGGCTGACCAGCTGGATGACGGACACACCGCCCGCCGACCAGATGCGCGTTGTGGCCGAGGTGCAGGCCCGTTTTGCCGATGGCCGCTGGAAAACCGACGTCTCGGCCCATCTGCCATTGCGAAAGGTTGTTTCAGGCTTGGCGGGCGCCCTGGAAAAGACGGATGGAAAGGTGATGATCACACCGTAATATGGCCTTGACCCCGGCGAAGTGAGGAGCGCCGGGTCATGACAAGGGACGCCGGGCCCACCGGCGCGGGGAGGACAAGTTGGACAACGTGCAGCTGCTGATCAGCGGGCTGGCAAACGGCTGTGTCTACGGCCTGATCGCACTTGGCTTTGTGCTGATCTACAAGGCGACCGAGGCGGTGAACTTCGCGCAGGGCGATTTCATGATGCTGGGCGCCTTTGTGACCATCGGCCTGACCAACACCGAATATATGGGCCTGCCTTTCTGGCTGGCGCTTCCGGTCTCCTTGGGCATCATGGCTGGTCTGGGCTATCTGCTCGACCGCCTGATCATCCGGCGCATGTTTGGCGAAAGCCAGACCTCGGTCGTGATCCTGACCATCGCACTGGGCTTTGTGATCCGCTTTGTCGCCGGTCTGATCTGGGGGCATGAACCACAGACCCTGCAAAACCCGCTGGCGGGCAAGGAGGTGCGCTTTGGCGGCCTCGTGCTGGGGATGGAGGATGTCGCTGTCATCATCGTCACCATTCTGCTCACCTGGGGTCTTTATGTCTTTTTCAGCCGCACCAGGCTGGGTCTGGCGATGCAGGGCGCCTCGCAGAACCAGCTGGCAGCTTATTACATGGGCATTCCTGTCAAACGGATTCAGGGCCTGATCTGGGCCCTGGCCGGTGCGGTCGCGGCCGTTGCGGGCATCCTCTTTGCCGCCAAGGGTTCGGTCGATCCCAATACCGGGCTCTTGGGGATCAAGGCCTTTGCGGCGGCGGTGATCGGCGGCTTCGGCAGCCTGCCGGGCGCGCTTGCGGGAGGGCTGATCGTGGGCGTCATCGAACCCTTTGCCAGCCGCTACATCGCCGCCGGCTACAGCCAGATCGCCCCCTATGCGCTTTTGCTGGCGGTCCTGATCTTCCGCCCGCACGGCCTGTTCAGCCAAGTGCGCGTCAAGAAGGTCTAGCCCCATGCGGATCGTGTTCAAAACCAACTACATGCAGGATATCCACCCGTGGAAAGACGGCTATCAGCTCGGTCTGTATCTGGTCCTGCTGGCCGTTGTCGCCCTCGCGCCGTGGTGGCTGGACGATTTCTATCTGGGCGAGTTGACCAACGTCCTGATCTGGGCCATTGCCGGGCTGGGCCTGATGATCCTGACCGGCCATACCGGGCAGGCCAGCCTCGGCCATGCCGCGTTTCTCGCCATCGGCTGCTATGCCAACGTCATCCTGATCGAGGCGGGCGTGCCGTTCCTCATCGCCTTCCCTTTGGCAGGGCTGATCACCGGCATCGCGGGCGCGATAATCGCCATCCCTGCCCTGCGTCTGCATGGTATCTACCTGGCGATCTTCACGCTGGCGCTGTCGATCCTGATGGACGACATCATCGTCCTCAGCGAGCCGATCACCGGCGGCGTCGCGGGCAAGTACATTGGCGGGGTCGAGATCTTTGGCGTCCTCGTCGATCGCTGGGGCACGCCCGTCCCGTTCTACTGGCTGACCCTCATCGTCACCGTTCTGGTGACGCTGGGCTATATCAACCTGCTGCGAGCGCCGCTGGGCCGCAGCTTCATCGCCGTGCGCGACTCCGAGGTGTCGGCACAGGCGATGGGCGTCGATATCTCGCGCACCAAGACCGTCTCGTTCGGCATCTCCTGCGCCGTCACCGGTTGGGCCGGAGCGTTGATGGGGCTCTATTCCGGCGCCTTCAATAACGAAACCTTCAGCGTGGTGATCTCGATCCAGCTTCTGATGATGATCGTCATTGGCGGCCTCGGCTCGATCCACGGGGCATTCTTCGGCGCCATCGTCATCGGCTTCCTGCCACAGTTCCTGTCCATCGCCAAGGAATATGTCGGCGCCGTCATCGGCGGCAACACCGTTGCCATCCCGGGCCTGGAATTCGGCGTTTTCGGCATGATCCTCATCGCCTTCATCCTGTTCGAACCGATGGGCATCTACGGCCGCTGGCTGAAGATCCGCACCTGGTTCGAACTTTTCCCCTTTTACCGCAAGGACATGTTCCGACGACAGAAATCCTATCTGAAAACGGAGCGTCTGAGATGAGCCTGCTGGAACTGGAACACGTCACGCTTAAATTCGGCGGCCTGACGGCGGTGGACGATCTGACCTTTTCCGTCCACGAGGGCGAGGTATTTGCAATCGTCGGCCCCAACGGCGCCGGAAAATCCACCGTTTTCAACCTGATATCGCGCTTTTATGATCCAGCTCAGGGATCTGTCCGGTTTGACGGCCACGACCTGCTGGCGGTCAATCCATCGGGCGTTGCGGCCTATGGCGTGGCCCGGACGTTTCAGAACATCGAACTGTTCGAACACGCCACCGTGCTGCAAAACCTTCTGGTCGGGCGGCACCGCCACCGCAAAAGCAACCTGCTGACCGAGCTGTTTTTCACTCCCTCGGCCAAACGGCAGGAACTGGAAAACCGCGAAAAGGTCGAAGAGATCATCGATTTCCTCGACCTGCAGGCCTATCGCGACAAGATGATCGCCGGCCTGCCCTATGGCGTGCGCAAAGTGGTCGAGGTCGCCCGCGCGCTGGCGACGGAACCGCGCCTGCTGCTGCTCGATGAACCTGCCTCGGGGCTCTCGGTCGAGGAAACCACCGACATGCGCTGGTGGATCGACGATATCCGCCGCCAGATGGGCATTACCGTCTTGATGGTCGAACATGACATGGGGCTTGTCTCGGGCGTCTCCGACCGTGTGCTGGCCATGGCCGATGGCGCGAAACTTGCCCTTGGAACACCCTCGCAGGTGCAATCCCACCCCGCCGTGATCGAGGCATACCTTGGGAAAGCATCATGAGCGAACCCATCCTCAAGATCCGCAATGTCGAAAGCTTCTATGGCCCGATCATGGCCATTCGCGGCGTGTCGCTTGATGTGCATGCCGGGCGCATCGTTTCGATTCTGGGCGCCAACGGCGCGGGCAAGACCACGCTGATGAAGACCGTCTCGGGCGTGATGGATCCGGAAAAAGGCACGATCACCTTCGAAGGCGAAGAAATACAAGGGTCCGAGCCGCACAAGGTGGTGCAAAGGGGGATCGTCCACGTTCCCGAAGGGCGTGAGGTCTTTCCCCTGCTCACCGTCGACGAAAACCTGAGCCTCGGGGCCTATACCATTAAAAACAAAACACAAATCGAACGGGACAGGGATATGGTCTTTTCCTATTTCCCGATCCTCGGGGACCGCCGCGATCAAGAGGCCGGAACGCTGTCGGGCGGACAGCAACAGATGCTGGCCATCGGCCGGGGCCTGATGGCAAACCCCAAGATCATGCTGCTGGACGAACCCTCATTGGGCCTGTCCCCCATTCTGGTGCAGGAAATTTTCGCCATCCTAAAACGCCTGAATACGGAACAGAACATGACGATGATGCTGGTCGAGCAGAATGCCAGCGCCGCGCTTGAACTGGCCCATGACGGTTACGTCATGGAGGTCGGGCGGATCGTCATGGATGGGCCCGCCAGCGAGTTGATGAAATCCGAAGACATCCAGAACTTTTATCTGGGCGTTCAGGAAGAAGGCGCGCGCGAAAACCGGCGCTGGAAACGCAAAAAGACGTGGAGGTGAGCAAGATGGACGCCAACCGCCTGCCCGCGCAAACCCTCATCAACAGTGTCAGCTTCAACGCCACGCCGGGCCAGCGCCCGGTTCTGGTCGACGGCACCACAACCATCGCCGGATTGTTCCAGAAACGTTGTGCCGAACTGGGCAAGCGGACCGCGCATCGCGAAAAGGATTTCGGCATATGGAAATCCTACTCCTGGGCGGATTACTGGCAACACGCCAAATGGATCGGCCTGGCCCTGCGCAAGCTCGGCCTGCAACGCGGCGACGTCGTCTCGATCCTGTCCGAAGACCGCAAGGAATGGGCCTGGTTCGACATGGGGATCCAATGCGTCGGCGGCATCGCATCGGGCGTCTACACCACCGATTCCGCCAGCCAGCTGTCCTATCTGGTCACCGACAGCGACAGCCGCTTTCTGATCGTCGAAGACGAAGAGCAACTGGACAAGTTCCTGCAGATCGAAGACGAGGTTCCGGGCCTTTCAAAGGTGATCATTCTCGAAGACGAGGGGCTGCACGATCTCGACCACCCCCGCTGCATGATGATTGACCACTTGTATGAAATAGGTCGTCAGGCCGAACAGGATCAACCCGGTGTGTTCGAGGCCCAGATTGCCCTGGCGCAACCCGAAGACATCGCTTTGCTCATCTACACCTCCGGCACCACCGGACTGCCCAAAGGCGCAATGCTCAGCAACGAGAACATTTTGTCCGCCATCGAAGCGGGTGCGCACGGCCTGCCCTCGTTCGAGACCGACGAACAGCTATGTTTCCTGCCGCTCTGTCATATTCTGGAACGCGACGTTTCGATCTATTTCCCGCTCGCCTCCAAATCCACGGTAAATTTCGCGGAAAGCCCCGAGACGGTTTTTGCCAACCTGCAGGAGGTCTCCCCCAACACCTTCACCGCCGTCCCGCGCGTATGGGAAAAAATCTACTCGCAGGTCCTGATCATGGCGCAGGAGGCGACGCCCATCGGCCAAGCCGCATTCGCCATGGCGTTGCAAGCAGGACAAAGGCGCGCGCGCTATCTCCTCCGGAACGAGCCTGTCCCCGCTTCCGTGGCCGCCCGGTTCTGGGTCTGGGACCGGCTGGTTTTACGCAACCTGCGCCGGATGCTGGGCATGGACAGGTTAAGGCGCGGCGGAACGGGCGCCGCCCCGATCTCGCCCGAGTTGCTGAAATGGTATTGGGCGATCGGGGTTCCTCTGGTCGAAGGGTACGGCATGACCGAGACCTCGGGCATCGCCACGATCAACACGCCGGGCAAGAATCGGATCGGTACAATTGGGAAAGCCGTACCCGGAATCGATGTACGAATTGCACAGGACGGCGAAATACAGGTGTACGGTTTGAACACTTTTCAGGGTTACTGGCGCAACAATGAAAAAACCGCCGAAACCTTCACCGCCGACGGATGGCTTCGCACGGGCGATATCGGGCGTATGGACGACGACGGTTTTGTCACCATCACCGGCCGCCTGAAAGACATCATCATCACCGCCGGCGGCAAGAACATCACGCCGGCCGAGATCGAAAGCCGCCTGAAATTCAGCCACTATATTTCCGATGCAGTGATCATCGGCGACCGGCGCAAGTATCTGACGGCATTGATAATGATTGATCAGGAGAACGTCGAGAAATACGCTCAGGACCACAAGATACCGTTTTCGAACTTCGCCTCGCTTTGTGCCGCACCCGAGGTTCGCAGCCTGATCGGAGCCGAAATTGAGGCAGTAAATCAAGAGTTTGCGCGCGTCGAACAGATCAAGGATTTCCGCCTGATCGATGTCCTTCTCACCGCCGAGGACGAGGAACTGACCGCAACGATGAAACTGAAACGGAGCTTCGTTGAAATGAAACACGCACATCTGATCGAAGATATGTATTGATAAAACATGGGATTACCCAAAAGGGAGGAGAGAAATGAGAAAGACAATTCTGAGGCTCGCCGCCGCCGCGGCCCTGACGGCAACGGCTACATTGACCAGCGCCGAAACCCAGGGCGTCACCGACGATGAAATCGTCATTGGTTCGGTCAACGACCTCTCCGGCATTTTCGCCGCCGTCGGCGTTCCGGCAGTAAAAGGCGCCAACGTGGTCTTTGACCGGGTGAATGCGGAAGGCGGCGTTCACGGCCGCAAGATCCGCTATGTCGTTGAAGACAATGGATATCAGATGCCACGCGCGATGCAGGGCTACAACAAGCTGCTCAATCGCGACAAGGTGTTCGCCATGCTGCAAAGCCTTGGCACCCCCATGAACCTTGCCGGCTTCAAGCTGCTGGATCCCAAGGGCATTCCGAATGTCGCGCCGCTGTCTGCCGCGCGCCAGATGCTTCAGGACCCGATGCACAATAAATTTACTTCGTTTTCAAGCTATTACGACCAAAGCCGGGT
>NZ_JBXWSF010000087.1:0-16735 GCF_059613285.1 Ruegeria sp. BHSB058
GGACAAGCTGTTCCTTGTCGATCTGGCCCGAGGTCAGGTGGTTGACAATGTCGCGCTGAAATTCGAGCGGCACCGCCGCCAGCGCGGCAATCGCGATGGACAGGATAATCAATACGATCTGGCGGCCTGAACTGACGCGCCAGATGGCGGAGTAGAGTTGAAACATGAGTGCGCCCCTATCCGGTTTGTAAACGGAGTTTGGCGCGGGAGGAGGTGGAGTTCAAACCGAGTTTTGCGATGTGTTCTGGCGCGGTGTTCAGGCGGGCAGGCGGACTTGAGCGGTGCCGGCAATCATTTCACCCTGCGCCCGGTTCAGGCGCAGGTAGGCAATGGCCTTGCTGCCGGCGCGGGTAAACAACGTGCCGACCGATTTCCCGTCGGCGGTGATGTCAGTCCCAACCGGCGCGTCACCATCGATTTCGACGATTTTCAACCCTTTGCGCAACTCGGTCTTGTGCTTCATGCGCGCGGTGACTTCCTGGCCGACATAACAACCCTTTTTAAAATCCACGCCGTTCAGAAATTCGAAACCCGCTTCAAGAATATAACAGTCAGGGGTCAGTTCGATGCCGGTTTCGGGAATGCAATGCGCCACCCGGATCGAGTTCCAATCGGTGCCGTCGTCGCCTTCCGGCATGTTTGCATAGGCGCGCCAGCCCATGTCCGGGTGGCGGGGGTCTGTCAGGGCTCCGGTGGGTTTTGTACCTGTGCCGCGTTGCAGGTGCAGGCCGCTGTCGGCGATTGTCACATCGGCGCGCAGCTTGTACATGCTGAGCCGTTTGATCAGGCCGTCGGCTAGTTCCTCGGCCACGTCCAGCAGGATGCCGTCACCGTCGCGGGCCAGAAAGAAATCGGCCAGATACTTGCCCTGAGGGGTCAGCAGGGCGGCATAGACCAGGCCATCCTTCAGCCGCGCGATATCATTGGTGATCAGGCCCTGCAGAAAGGATTCGATATCTTTTCCGGTGAGGCGCAGGATTCGGCGGGTGGGCATGGTGCAAGTCCTCGTCAATCGTCTGGGCCGTTGATATAGGAGAACCCGTGACCATGACCAGAGGTGACGGACGTGCCAGCCCCGATCAGCATCGTGATCCCGACCCTGAACGCGGCGGCCAGCCTGCCGGATACGTTGGCGGCGTTGTTCGAAGGGTTGCAGGCCGGGTTGATCCGCGAACTGATCGTCAGCGACGGAGGCTCGGAAGATGCCACGCTGCAGATCGCCGAAGCGGCCGGAGCGGTGATCGTAACCGGGCCGCCGTCGCGCGGTGGCCAGCTGCGGCGCGGGTGTGACATGGCGCGGGGGGACCGGCTGTTGGTGCTGCATGCCGATACGGTTCTGGAACCGGGGTGGAGCGAGGCCGTGGCCGCACATATGCACATGTCGCGGGCGCCTGCGACATTCTTTTTATCATTTCATGCCAAAGGGTTACGCCAGAATTGGGTGGCCGGATGGGCCAACCTGCGCAGCCGCGTTTTCGGGTTGCCCTATGGTGATCAGGGCCTGCTGGTGACGCGCGTGGACTACACCAAGGCGGGCGGGTTTCCCGACCAGCCGTTGATGGAGGATGTGGCGATGATCCGGGCCTTGCCGCGTGTCAGAATGCTGCCGGTGCGGGCGACGACCAGTGCGGAAAAGTACCAGCGGGCCGGATGGTTTCGGCAGGGCGCGCGCAACCTGTGGACGTTCACGCGCTATTGTCTGGGGGCGGATCCTGAACGGCTGGCGCGGGAGTATCGGCGCTGAGGCTGCGGCGCAGTTCGACCAGCGATTTGCCAAGTCGAAATGGTGCGGCGAAGCTGACGAGGCAGAGCGCGACGATCTGCAGGATCAGGATATGAGCGTTGTCCTGCAGGTATTGCCATTCGTCCCGCAGCTTGCCGACCTGTTCGATCAGGTCGTCATAACTTTGCGCCAGTATCGTGTAATCCCCTGCAATTGCAGGGACTTTTCGGCGCAGATTGTCAATCGCGGTCTGGGTCGGTTCGTCCAGTGTGGTGAAGACGAGAAACTGATCGATGTTGAACGCATCGGCCTGCGCCACCATGTCGTGCATCTCGTCCATCTCATCCTTGGCCTTGCCGCCAAAGAGAAAATGCAGGCCCTGCAGGGGGGCGACCTCGTTGGTGACTTCGATGAACAGGGGCAGTTCGGCATTGCTGGCGGTGGAGGCCGAGAGGAACTCGACCTTGTCGCATAATGTAGCAATATCAACATCATAGGCCGGATCGCAAAAGCGCAGCCGGAACCGGGCGGCGTCGCGGTCAAAGGCTTGCGTGGCGGCAAAGGCCACGTCGATCTGACGGTCCAGGCGCGAGCTGTCGGTGGTATAAAGCCCTGCCAGAACAGCAACCAGGGCACCGATGCCGCCCAGAACGACCCAGACCAGATCGGCCAGTTTCCACGCCCTGTGACCGGCGGGTTTGCGAAAGAAGAACGCGGTGCCGACCGATCCGATCAGAAAGAACAGGATCAGCAGGGGCAACTGATTGTCGGTTATGAACATCATGCGGCGGAGTTTACGATGTGCGCGGGTTTTCGCAACGGTCCTCACGAAGATGTAGGAGCGGCGCGAATTGAGCGAATTGTACAGGTTTTCAGGGGGGTGTTGTGCGAAATGTACAGGTTATTTCGGTGATCTCCGGGCGGACCCAAGCCCGGCCCGGAGGGGGTGCCAGCAGACGGGCACCGGCATTCGGCGCTTGATCAGGGCAGGCGGTTGAAACACCGTTCCGCCCGTTGGGCCGGGCTTTCCGGGCTGGCAGGAACGGGAACATCGCTCAGTCTGAAGCGGTTGATTTCTTCGGGCGACATCCAGTGGACATTGTCGGGTCCCGCCACTGTCAGAGTGTACCAGTAGAACGATTCAGGAATGCCGATCTTGCGATAGAAGTTCAGATAGAGCTGATGTTCGGGGGCGTCGCGTGGCAGGTCCGCGCCGGTGTCGACAGCCAGGCCAAAAAAACCCGCAGCCCAGGAGTGCACCCCGACACAGGCGCCGGATTCGATCACCCGGTGTCGGCCCATCAGCGCCATGTCGGTGCCGCCCGATGCGACCAGACCATTCGCCGGTACCACCGTCTTGAAGCCCTCGGACCGGACGTAGCTGGTGAGCTGATTCAGCGAGTTCTCGTCATCGGCCGACCCGGGAACAAAAAGCAGCGATATGGTATCTGCCTGCGGGCTGCCCGCGCGGGCCTGACGCAGGCTGTCAACGGTGGTGTCGTCAATGACCCCGGTCATGACAAGCTGATGGTCGCGGGCGGTGAATTCGGTTTGCGGATATCCGCAACCGGCAAGAAGCAGGCTGGCCGCGGCCAGCGCCGGTTTGATGTATCTCAGGTTGATCATGCACAGCCTTTCTCGGCCTGAACCCGTCGGAGGATATCCAGACGCTCTTCGATCTCGTCGACCGTTATGGCGTCGATATCGCTGTCGAGAAGAATATCGTCGTCGCCGGTCAGGATCGCGGCGGTTGTGCTGATCGCCAGATCCGTTTCTGCGCCGCGCAGCTGGGATTGCAGAACCGCGCGTTCCTGCCCGAGCGATATACAGTCTCGTGCCCGGTAGTCGGCGGCGATTTCTTCGGGGGTGGTGCAGGCTGCGAGACCGGCAAGGGCCAGCCCGATCAAAATGTGTTTGTTTTTCATTGTCCTGAGTGTCGTTGATGAAAATGTATCATGCCCGGATGGGCCAACCCGTCATTATCCCTGCAGGGCGGGATGTCACGCGCGATTGGGGTCAAAATCCATCTCGTCGGATAACGTTTTCGGGAGGCTGCGCCGTCAGCCGGACGGGGAATGGCGGATCGCGGCGGCGGGTTTCAACGCGTGAGTATAGTTGGATTGTGGCGCGTGGGGGGGATGGGTGTTTTCACCCATCTTCCGATAGTGAGGCGATTGAGGGGATGGGCGCGAGTACCGATCTTGCGGCTTGCTAGGCTTGTTGGGGCGGGTGTTGAGGGAGGCGTGGTGGGTTGGACCCCACCCTACGCTTGCTTACATAGCGTTTACGTTTCTTTGTGACGTTGTAAATATGTTTCTGTCGCGAAATCCACAAATGCAATGGCGCACGACGCAGCTAGCCTCGCGTGTCTAGGCTCCAAGCCAATGTGCTTTCCATCGCGCCCGTGCCCAGAACCATATAAACCACGTAGTTCCGCTATTCCTTTTGTTATTGACGCTAGGTTGCTGAGCGTTCGCTTGATGCTTTCAGCTCCCTTGGCTTCTTTCGGGATGCCTTCTGGAACTAACGATAGGGCTTTACACAACTTTTTTGACAACGTAGGCAAATCGTCATTTCTTTGGGGGAGTTCTCCGTTCGGCAATTGCGCAAGAATGGATTTACAACAAGACTCAATTAGATCTTTTGCGGTCCCAATTGCTAAAGCCGGATCAGTTTCAATCGAATCTTGGATGCGCCTAATTTCCGCCTGCATCCAGTTCGAAGAGAGCTTTTCCGCTACCGTACTAGCACGTTGAATTTGGCTGTGAAACTCCGTAGTTCGGTGCGCGACAAATACTGCTCTTCCCGCGATTTTCTGGGACTCAACAAGTTTCCAGCCAGCTTGCGCTAGTTGATCATTGTAGTGACCAACAACTTTCCCCGCTTCAAACACGTCCGGGCGAACAACTGGGTGAACAGTTTCACACAAGAAGTTCAAAAAAACACTGTCGGGACAATTAAGTAGATTAAACCGCGAATCAGAAAAAATCCAATCTATTGGCCAATCGTCGTTGTTCTCGCAATGCTGCCAGATGTCCTGATCTGCAGTTTTAAACCTTTGATCGTAGCTTGGAAGGCTACGTAAATCGTAAAGGCGGCCTAAGAAATCAACATCACCTAGCTCACCCGCGTAGAAAATTTTTTCAAGTCGTAAGCCGTCGAAGATATTGTTTCGAATTTGTCTAGATATTTTCTCCAATTGAAATCTTCCAAGTTACACATCCAACTCCTCCACGAACCGGGCGTTCTCCTGGATGTACTGGAACCGCAGTTCGGGTTTTTTGCCCATCAGGCGTTCGACCAGGTCGCCGGTTTCGCCGGGTTCGTCCTCGTCGATGGTGACCCGGATCAGTTTGCGCGATTTCGGGTCCATCGTGGTCTCTTTGAGGTCCTTGGCGTCCATCTCGCCCAGACCCTTGAAGCGGCTGACGTCGATCTTGCCCCTGCCGCCCAGACCTTTTTCCAGCCATGCGTCGCGTTCGGGTTCGTCCAGGCAATAGACCCGGTGGGCGCCTTGCGTCAGGCGGTAGAGCGGCGGGCAGGCGAGGTAGAGGTGGCCCGCGTCGATCATCGGGCGCATCTGGGTGAAGAAGAAGGTCATCAGGAGCGCGGCGATATGCGCGCCGTCGACATCGGCGTCGGTCATGATGATGATCTTGTCATAACGCAGGTCGTCGATGTTGAACTTGCTGCCAAGCCCGACGCCCAGCGCCTGTGTCAGGTCGCTGATTTCGGCATTGGTGCCCAGTTTCGAGGAGGCCGCGCCCAACACGTTGAGGATCTTGCCGCGCAGGGGCAGCAGGGCCTGGGTTTTGCGGTCGCGGGCCATCTTGGCCGAGCCGCCCGCCGAGTCGCCCTCGACGATGAACAGCTCGGTGCCGTCGCGGCTGGTGGCGGAGCAATCGACCAGCTTGCCGGGCAGGCGCAGTTTCTTGGTGGCCGACTTGCGGGCGGTTTCCTTTTCCTGACGGCGGCGCAGGCGTTCCTCGGCGCGCAGGATCAGGAAGTCGAGGATGGCGCCGGCGGATTTGGTGTCGGCGGCGAGCCAGTTGTCGAAATGGTCGCGGACCGAGTTTTCGACCAGCCGCTGTGCCTCGACCGTGGCGAGGCGGTCCTTGGTCTGGCCGACGAATTCGGGTTCGCGGATGAAACACGAGACCAGCGCGCAGCCGCCGGTGGTCAGGTCATCGCGGGTGATCTGGCCCGCTTTCTTGTTGTTGATCAGCTCGCCATAGGCCTTGATGCCCTTGACGATCGCGGCCCAGAAGCCGGATTCGTGGGTGCCGCCCTCGGGGGTGGGGACGGTGTTGCAGTAGGACTGGATGAAGCCGTCGCGCGAGGGCGTCCAGTTGATCGCCCATTCGACCTTGCCGGGGGTGCCGAATTTCTCGTTGAAATCGACGGTGCCGGCAAAGGGCTGATCGGCATAGGTGGAGGAACCGTTCATCGTCTCCTTGAGGTAATCACTGAGGCCGCCGGGGAAGTGGAACGTGGCTTCGAGCGGGGTTTCGCCGTCGTCGATGGCGGATTTCCAGCGAATTTCGACGCCCGAGAAGAGATAGGCCTTGGAGCGGATCGACTTGAACAGGCGGGCCGGTTTGAAGCGGTGGTGGCCAAAGATTTCCTCGTCGGCATGGAAGGTGACGGTGGTGCCGCGCCGGTTGGGGGCGGCGCCGATCTTTTCCACCGGGCCGAGCGGCAGGCCGCGCGAGAATCGCTGTTCGTAAAGTTGCTTGTCGCGGGCCACCTGCACGACCATGGAATCGGAGAGCGCGTTGACCACGGATGCGCCGACGCCATGCAGGCCGCCCGAGGTCTGGTAGGCCTTGCCCGAGAACTTGCCGCCCGCGTGCAGGGTGCACAGGATCACCTCGAGCGCGGATTTGCCGGGGAACTTGGGGTGCGGGTCGATGGGGATGCCGCGGCCGTTGTCGCGCACGGTGAGCGCGAAATCGGCGTGCAGTTCGACCTCGATCCGGTTGGCGTGGCCGGCCACGGCCTCGTCCATCGAGTTGTCGAGGATCTCGGCCAGCATGTGATGCAGCGCGCGCTCGTCGGTGCCGCCGATATACATGCCGGGGCGTTTGCGGACGGGTTCCAGACCTTCGAGCACCTCGATGGAGGAGGCGTCGTAAGTGGTGGAGGCGGGTGCGCTCAACAGATCTTCGGGCATGGGGCTGCTCTTGTTATCAGGTTTGGCCCATTATGGCAGGTGATGTGGTCGGTTGGAAGAGGGGCGCGAGGTGTTGTGGGCAATTGGCCCGATTTGCGCGGTGCGACCTGTGCCGGTCCGGCTGCTGGCAATCGGAATTTGCCAAATGAATTGCGCACCCTAGAGTAGTTTCAAAGTGATACAAGGATTTGACATCCGGCTGCAGTCATGTGGCCGAAACCGGAAAGGGAATTGGTGGAATGAATTTTCAACTGATTGCAGCGGCCTGCGTCGCGGTTTGTGCGGCGGGCAAGGGTATCGCGCAGGAGAATGCGGACACTATTTATACCGGCGGGCCAATCCTGACCATCAACGACGCGCAACCGGTGGCCGAAGCCGTGGCGGTAAAGGACGGCCGCATTCTGGCCGTCGGCGATCTGGCGGATCTTCTGGCGCTTCAGGGCGATCAGACCGCTGTCTTTGACCTGGAGGGGCGCACGATGCTGCCCGGCTTTGTCGACAGTCACGGGCATGCGGTGATGGGGGGGCTGCAGGCGCTGTCGGCCAACCTGTTGCCGCCGCCAGATGGGCCGAATGCGGATATCGCGTCGATACAGAAATCACTGTCCGATTGGCTGGCGGAGAACCGGGACATCGTCGACCGGGTCAACCTGATTGTCGGGTTCGGTTATGACGAAAGCCAGCTTGTCGAAAAACGCCCGCCCACGCGATACGAGCTGGACGAAGTATCAACCGAGCATCCGATCATCATCGTGCATCAGTCGGGTCATTTTGGCGTTGCCAATTCGAAGGCGCTGGAGGTGGCCGGAATAGGCGTGGGTGCAACGCCGCCGCCCGGCGGCGTGATCCGGTTTGACGAGAATGGCGAACCCAACGGCGTGCTGGAGGAAAACGCATTCTTTGGCGTTCTCATGCCCTTGATCGGCGGTCTTGGCGCCGAAGGCATGCAGGAATTCGCCCGGGCCGGGACAAAATTATGGGCGAGCTTTGGCTATACGACCGGGCAGGAAGGACGTTCGACGCCGGAGGTGGTGGAAACGTTGAAGCTGGTGGCGGCGGCGGGGGAAATTCCCATCGATGTCGTGGCCTATCCGGATGTTCTGGTGGACCGGGATTATATCGCGGCCAACGCGTCGAAAACTTACGTCGATGGCGTTCGCGTCGGGGGCGCCAAACTGACCATCGACGGTTCGCCACAGGGGTTCACGGCGCTGCGCGACAGGCCATACCATGATCCGGTCGGGGACTATCCGCCGGGATATGCCGGTTATGCCGCCGCAACCATGGAGCAGACCCTGGACGCCGTTCACTGGGCTTACGAGAACGGCATCCAGATCTTGACGCATTCAAACGGTGAAGGGGCGTCTGACATGCTTCTTGCCGCCATCGCGGCGGCGCAGGAGGAGTTCGGCGCCATCGAAACGCGCCCGGTGCTTGTTCACGGCCAGTTCCTGCGGGAAGATCAGGTCGACACCATCAAGGCGCTTGGAGTGTTCCCGTCGCTGTTTCCCATGCACACGTTCTATTGGGGGGACTGGCACCGGGATCACACGGTCGGGCCGGTCAATGCGGACAATATCTCGCCCACGGGCTGGGTGGTTGATCGGGGGATGATGTTCGGCTCGCACCATGATGCGCCGGTGGCGTTCCCCGACAGCATGCGCATCCTTTCGGCCACGGTCACGCGGCGGACCCGGTCGGGGGACATTCTGGGGCCGCACCAGCGCGTCGACGTTCCGACGGCGCTGAAGGCGATGACGATCTGGCCCGCCTGGCAGCATTTCGAGGAAGACGACAAGGGTTCGATCGAGATTGGCAAACTGGCGGATTTCGTCCTGCTGTCGGACAATCCCCTGTCGGTCGAACCGGAGGCGTTGGCGGAAATCGATGTGCTGGCGACCATCAAGGAGGACACGGTTGTCTATCAGGCCGAAGACGGGGTCAGGAAAGGGGATTTGAACAGCGGAGCCCTGTTCGGGGATCCGCATGCGTCGCATGGTTTTCTTGAAGCGATGCAGCGCGCGTTTGGGGCCCTTTGAGTGTGTCCGAGCGATCGGGGTCATGAAATGCGGCGGCGGGCGAGGGGCCAGCCCCTCGCGCTCTCCGGGGTATTGGAGACCAGAAAGAAGCGGCTGAGGGTGGCGGAAACGGATGAGTTTGCATGCGTTGGAAGGTCGGCAGCAATGCGGTCGCGGACATGGTGCGGTTGCCGTCGCCGCGTCCGGCCCATCGGGGTCGGGGTATCGTTCGCGAAATGAGCGGAACATGGAATTGGATTGGCGTGGATCCGCACGTGTCTGCGAAGAGGCGGCGCAGAAATCATGTCGCGTTGAAGATTTGGCCGGGACTTGGGAGAGTGGCAAGGCAAGATGACCGAACTTTGGGCGAGATTGTCTGAGGTCTTCGTAAACAGGAGAACAAAATGCTGCGTATGGCGATCATGGCTGTTGCCGTTGGGATGGTGTCCGGCGCTGCTACGGGGCAGGAGAGATACGATCTGGTGATAACGGGTGCCCGAGTGGTCGATCCCGAGACAATGCTGGATCAGGTGCGCAATATCGGCATCAGGGGCAATGAAATCGCCATCGTCACGCCGGACCCGATCACGGGGACCGACCAGATCGATGCTGGCGGTCTGATTGCCGCGCCCGGTTTCATCGACTTTCACGCGCATGGGCAGGACCCGTACAGTGAAAAGGTTTCGATATTTGACGGCCGCACGACGCAGATGGATCTTGAGGCCGGGGCCCTGCCGGTGTCGGTCTATTACGATGCCAAGTCCGGGGTATCCCTGGCCAATTACGGTGTGTCCGTAGGCCACGCCTCGGCGCGGCTGCTGTTGATGGACGGGGTGGAGTCGCATGGCAGCCCGATGATGACCCACGCCCTTGAAAAGGCCGGAGAGACAGGAAACCGCTGGTCTGTCGACAAGGCCACCGATTCGCAGCTTGACGAGATCGACGCGCTTGTGAGGAACGGCATTCATGATGGCGGTCTCGGTATCGGGGTCATGGTCGGCTATTATCCATCGGCGCGCAGCGAAGGCGTTTTGCGAATGGCCGACGTGGCTGCGGATGAGGGCAGTTTTTTGACCACCCACCCCCGATATCTGAGCAACATCGCCCCGAGCGGTCTGCTGGGGCAGGAAGAATTCATCGCGTTGTCAATGGCCTATGATGTGCCACTGGTGTTGCATCATGTGCCCACCAATGCGCTGTCCGACACGCCTGCCGCGCTGGCGATGATCGATCGGGCCAATGCGAACGGAGGCGAAATCCTTGCCGAGGCGTTTCCCTATGTCAAAGGGTCGAGTTTCATTGCCGCCGAGATCCTGTCGCCCGGTTGGCAGGAACGGACGGGCATGGATTATTCCGACCTGACATGGGTCGAAACCGGGGAAACGCTGACCGAGGAGACGTTCAACAGGTACCGCGCTGAAAGGCCCGACGGGTTTTTCGTGATGGAGCATATCAAGGAGAAAGATATGCTGGCGGCGGTCCTGCATCCCGATGTGATCATCGGCAGCGACGGCATGCCCCTTGTCGATGCCGACGGGCATTCGCTGCCATTCGATGCACCATTCGGGGCGGGCAATGGTCATCCGCGCAGCGCCGGAACATTCGGCACCTACCTTCGGCTCGCCATCGACGATGGTGGCCTCACCATGCCGCAGATCATCGCCAAGACCTCGTTCCTGCAGGCGGAGTTTCTCGAGCAATTTGCCCCGTCGATGGCCAGACGCGGCCGGATTCAGGCCGGGACCTTTGCCGACATCACCATCTTTGACCCGGATGAGGTCAATGGAATGGCGGGTTATGAAGCCGGCACGAACAGCCTCGCCTCGGTAGGGTTCCGGCATGTGATCGTGAACGGGCAGCCGGTGATCCGCGACGGCGCGTTGGTTCCCGGTGTTCATCCCGGACAAGCAATTCGGGCTGGTGAATGAGCGCCGCCCGGAGTTCAGAGCGACTTTGGAGACGACCGCGACAACGGTCGGCCATGCATGGGCTGATAAGTTCGTTCGGATAACGGGAGGAGCAGGTGCCGTCACAGCGAAGAATTGACGTCAACGACAAGATGCAGACGGGGTACAGCTATGTGCTGGAGGCCCCGATGGGCGCGGATTTCGCGCCGGGGTTCGAGCCGTATTATTCACCCGGGCAGATGCTGGAAATGGGCGTGTTCGAAGGCAAATACTGTACCGATTGCGGCGATGAGTTTCCGCCCGACTGGTTCGAGAACGCGAAGCTCAGCGACATACCGGACCCCAAGGTCAATTATTTCGGGGTGAAAAGCCGCCAGCCCCTGAGCCATTGGCGGGAAAAGGGCTGGATCGTGGGGCCGGACCCGCGCGGGTGGTTTCAATGGTATTGCCGTTACTATCTGGGCCGGCGTCTGCCCGAGGTGGATGCGGTTCAGATCAAGCGGTGGCGGGCGTTTGCGCGGCACCGGGGCCAGATCCTTGCCAATTGCTATCCCGGCGATTTGTTCTGCCGTCCGCGCCAGCGTCAGGCGCTGTTGCAGTGGGCTTATGATCCGATGATCTGAAGGGGAAAGCCCCGGCATTCATCAGCATGTTCATCGAAATAGTGCACGTTTCCAAATGGTTGGCGATGTCGCCGGCGGCTTTCTGGCAGGTTGGAGCTTCCCGATGCGTTTTGCAATTATTGAGCCCGCGCTATACGTGATTGCCGGGGCAGGCAGGTTATATGCGTTTCCATGGGTGGGTCGGCAGCCAAATTTTAGGTCTCGAAGCGTATGCGGATCCTCTCTAGGCTGTGGGAGATTTGACGAGCAAGAGGGAAGTGAAACCAGATGAGTTGGATCAGGACGGTGCCGTTCGAGCAGGCCACGGGCAAGTTGCGCAAGCTGTATGAGCGGGTGACGGGGCCGGGGAACAACGTGGACAACATCATGATGGCGCATTCACTGAGGCCGCATTCGATGGAAGGGCATATGGTGCTGTACAAGAACGTACTGCATCACACCGGCAACCGGGTGCCCAAGTGGTTTCTGGAAACGCTGGGGGTCTGGGTCAGTTCGCTCAACGGCTGCGGCTATTGCGTGGAGCATCATTTCCAGGGATTGCAGCGCCTGTTGGGGGATGCGACGCGGGGCGATGCGATCCGGGCGGCAATCGAGGCGCGGCGGCTGGAAGAGGCGCCTTTGGATGCGGCGCAGGTTGCGGCGATGGGATATGCGCGCAAGCTGACCGAGACGCCCGAAGCGATGATCGAGGCGGACGTGGCGGCGCTGCGGCGGGCCGGGTGGGAGGATGGCGAGATCCTGGAGATCAACCAGGTCTGTGCCTATTTTTCTTACGCGAACCGGACGGTGCTGGGGCTGGGCTGTTCGACCGAGGGCGACATTCTGGGGCTGTCGCCGAACAACTCGGATGATCCCGACGATTGGGGACATCGGTAAAGGGCGAGGGCGAGAGGCGCTGCCCCACCGCCATTGACGCTTGAACCAATGGCGCACCAATGGTGGCTCGCCGTGGTATTTGAGACCGGAAAGAAGCAGGGGTCAGTTTCGGGCGGTCCAGTCGAGGATGGCGCGGGCGACCGCCTGGGGATTTTGGTGGTGCAGCCAGTGGTCCGCGCCGGGAATGTCGACGCGGGTGAGACCGGGGGCGAAATCTTCGAGCCCGTGGGTGGCTTCGGGCAGCAGCGCCTTGTCGTCGGGACCCCAGATCAGCAGGTGCGGGCAGGTGACACGCAGCCGTTCGGTGGGCAGATCCGGCAGGTCGGTCAGTGGCTGGCCGGGATCGGCGATGCGCAGGGGCGAGGCGCGGTACCAGTTCAGCATGGCGTTCAGCCGACCCGGGCGCGCCCATTCGGTGCGGCAGGCGGCCATCCGGTCATCTGTCAGCCAATCGAGCCCCATGCCGTGACGGAAGAACTGTTCGAGTTTGGCGTAATTGTCGGCGGCGAGCCAATCGGCGGCATCGGGCGCGCGCAGTCGGTTGATATATTGCGAGGCCTCTGATTGCGCGCCGCCCGAGGCCATGGCGCGCTGGAACGGTACCGGGTGGACGCCGTTGGCGACGATCAGCCGCGAAACGAGGTCGGGGCGGAACATGGCCAGCCCATAGGCTACTGAGGCACCCCAATCGTGGCCGAGAACGGTGAGGGGCTGGCCCACCAGGCCGATCAGGGCGGCCATGTCGGAAACCAGTTTCGAGAGGGCATAGTTCTCGACCCCGTCGGGCGTCCAGCTTTGGCCATAGCCGCGCTGGTCGGGGGCGATGCAGAAGAAGCGGTGCGCGAGATGGGGGGCGAGATCGGACCACGCGCCGCCATATTCGGGAAACCCGTGCAGCATCAGCAGCCGGGGCAGCGCTGGGTCGCCCCATTTGCGTAGAAAGAAGGGATGGCCGTTCAGGGTGACGGTTTCGCTTTGCATCGCGGTTCCTTTCGCGGGCAGCATGCATCCGATGCGTCGTGGGGTCCAGTTTTGGATAAAGATGCATGTGTTTGACACCGATCAACGCGGGTTTTTGGCGTTTGTGCTAGTCTTTCATAAGTCAGAGGAGACAAGGAGAACGAGCGGATGGTGACAGCGCCCCGGCCCGAAGAAAATGCAGTGCGCCCGAATGGCGCGGACCCCGACGCGATCAAGGCGGAACCCAGCGCGGAGCGGGTGCGGCAGGCGTTCGAGAGCGGCAAGTACCCGTATTCGAAGAAGATGATCCGGCGCGAATACGAGGCCGAAAAGGCCAAGCTGCAGGCCGAATTGCTAAAGGTCCAGCATTGGGCTCAGGAGACCGGCGAGCGGTTCGTGTTGCTGTTCGAGGGCCGGGATGCGGCGGGCAAGGGCGGCACCATCAAGCGTTTCATGGAGCACCTGAACCCGCGCCAGGCCCGCGTGGTGGCGCTGAACAAGCCCACCTGGGAGGAGAAGGGGCAGTGGTATTACCAGCGCTATGTGCAGGAGATGCCGACGGTTGGCGAAATGGTGTTCTATGACCGGTCCTGGTACAACCGCGCGGGCGTCGAGCGGGTCATGGGATTCTGCACGCCCAACGAATACCTGGAATTCATGCGGCAGACGCCCGAGCTGGAGCGGATGCTGGTGCGCTCGGGCATCCGGTTCTACAAATACTGGTTCTCGGTCACCCGCGACGAGCAGATGCGCCGGTTCAAGTCGCGCGAGACCGACCCTTTGAAACAGTGGAAGCTGTCGCCCATCGACAAGGCGAGCCTCGACAAGTGGGACGACTACACCGAGGCGAAGGAGGCGATGTTCTTTTATACCGACACGGCGGACGCGCCCTGGACCATCGTCAAGTCGAACGACAAGAAACGCGCGCGCCTGAACTGCATGCGGCATTTCCTGTCGACGCTGGATTATCCGGGCAAGGATCACGCGCTGGTGGGAGTACCCGATCCGCTGATCGTGGGGCAGGCGCATCACGTGATCCACAAGTCCGATCACATTCTGGGCTCCGCGATACACCCGGAGGCGCGCGTGAAGTGACCCGATCCGGAAGGGCGGGGTTCAGAACGCCCCTTGCAGCGCAATCAGCAGGGGGCGGAGGTCTGAATAGGTGTCCTGCAGCGCGTCCAGCGGGCGGTTGTACGCCGCGGGCGGCAGGTCGTTCCAGACGGTCAGGGATTTGCGACGCAGCACGTCCGCGTTGGGATGGTCTTGATCGAAAGGGGCGGGGACGCGTCTGAGTTCGGGCTCGCTGATGCGGTAGCCCCTGGCCCGGTAGCCTTCCAGAAGTCGTGACATCTCATCCCCCATGGGGCCGCTCATCTGCTTGGGCCAGATGGCGAGCGCCGGTTTGTCGAATGTCATGACGCCGCCGCCGATGCTGACATATTCAGGCGAGATGCCAAAGAAGACGCCCGGCGCGGGCGAGGTTCCCGGCAGGGTCCACAGCATGTGCAGGTGGGTGTGATAGGGGGTCTTGTCCTTGGAGAAGCGGATATCGCGTTGCGGGCGGAACAGCTTGCTGTGCGTGCCCGGCCCGATGGTTTGCGCGAATTGATCCAGCAGCAGGGTTGCGGGCGATTTCAGATCGGCCTCGAACCAGAGTTTGTTGTCGTTGAACCAGTCGCGGGAGTTGTTGCGCGCCAGTTCGCCAAGAAAGGCGCGGGCCTTGGGAATCAGGTCTGCGAAAGGGTCGGGCATGGGGCGGTTCCTCCATCCTGCACAGTTTAGCAGGTGGGACGGATCAGGGGTATGGCGTTCGTCGGCTCTTGTAAGTGGCGACCGCCGGTCATAAGCCTGACCGGATGAGCACGACCATGACATTTGGGGCGCATGCCCGCGCTATTGCCGTTCTGGGGCTGCCGCTGATCGGCGGGCATCTGGCGCAGTTCGCCATCGGGTTGACCGATACCG
Source organism: Ruegeria sp. BHSB058 (assembly GCF_059613285.1). Classification (NCBI taxonomy): domain Bacteria; kingdom Pseudomonadati; phylum Pseudomonadota; class Alphaproteobacteria; order Rhodobacterales; family Roseobacteraceae; genus Ruegeria; species Ruegeria sp. BHSB058. The sequence goes on from NZ_JBXWSF010000087.1 coordinate 15,249, forward strand.
TCATGCTGGGCTGGTACAGTGTCGAGGCGCTGGCGGCGGTGACGCTGGCCGGAAGCTACTTTTTTGTCCTGTTCCTGATGGGGGCCGGATTCGGCTGGGCGGTGATGCCGATGGTTGCGGCGGCAGCGGCGGAAGAGGACGAAACCAGCATCCGGCGTGCGACTCGCATGGGGTTGTGGCTGTCGATCTTGTTCACCGTGCTGGCGATGCCGCTGTTGTGGTGGTCCTATCCGATCCTGCTGGCGCTGGGTCAGGAAGAGGGCGTGGCGGCGCTGGCGGCGGAGTATCTGCGGGTGGCGGGCTGGGGCCTGATGCCGATGCTTCTGGTCATGGCGCTGAAATCCTATCTGGCGGCACTGGAGCGGACCCAGATCGTGCTGTGGATCGCGGTGGGCGCGGCGGTGGTGAATGCGTTCACCAACTATGCGCTGATTTTCGGCAACTGGGGCGCGCCGGAGCTGGGCATCATCGGGGCGGCGGTCGCGTCGGTCACGACTCAGCTTGTGTCGCTGGTTGCGGTGATCGCCTATGCCGTGCACGAGTTGCCCGAACATCGCCTGTTCCAGCGGTTCTGGCGGCCCGACTGGGAGATGTTCGCGCGGGTTTTCCGGCTGGGCGTGCCGATCGGGCTGACCAACCTGAGCGAGGTCAGCCTGTTTGCGGCCTCGGCCATGATGATGGGCTGGCTGGGCGCGGTGCCGCTGGCGGCGCATGGAATCGCCATTCAGCTGGCTTCGGCCACCTTCATGGTGCATCTGGGGCTGAGCAATGCGGCGACGATCCGGGCAGGCAATGCCTTTGGCCGCCGGGATCGCAAGCGTATGGCGCGCGGGGCGGTGGTGGTGATCGTCATGTCGCTGGCCGTATCGCTGATCGCGATCGTCCTGTTCCTGACCTGCGCCAAGCCCCTGATTTCGCTGTTTCTGGAAACGGACGACCCGTTGCGGCCCGAGATCCTGGCCATCGGTGTCGGGCTGCTGGCGATGGCGGCGCTGTTCCAGCTGGTCGACGGGGCGCAGGTGATGGCGCTGGGGCTGTTGCGCGGGGCGCAGGACACGGCGGTGCCGATGGTGATGGCAGCGCTGAGCTATTGGGTGATCGGCATTCCGGCATCATACCTGCTGGGCTTTGTCTATGGCTATGAGGGGATCGGTGTCTGGGCCGGGCTGGTGGTGGGGCTGGCCTTTGCAGGCGTGATGCTGATGACCCGGTTCTGGGGCCGGGTGATCCGCAAGGTGGGTCCGCGACTGGATCAGCCGCCAAGTCGTTCCAGCAACCGGCAATAGGCGGTCTGGCCACGGCGGAAATTGGCGAGGCGGAAGAACTCGTTCGGGGCGTGCAGCTTCTCGTCGCCGATGGAAAAGCCGAACATGACCCCGTGCACCCCCAATTCGCGCAGGAACAACGTCATGATCGGGATCGAGCCGCCGACCCGGGTGATGAACGGTTTGTCGCCATAGACCTCTTCGAGGACCTGTCCGGCCACC
>NZ_JBXWSF010000088.1:0-15711 GCF_059613285.1 Ruegeria sp. BHSB058
CCTGATGGACATCCGAAACTGGGACCCGCGCCAGTTCGGCGAAAGCATCGGGTATCTGCCGCAAGACGTTCAGCTGTTCCCGGGAACGATAAAAGACAACATCGGTCGTATGCGCACCGACGCGACGGACGAACAAATCCATGATGCCGCTGTCCTCGCGGACGTTCACAACATGATCGCAACACTCCCTCAGGGTTATGAAACCATCGTTTCCGCAGACGGATCACCTTTGTCCGGCGGGCAAAAGCAACGTATCGCATTAGCGAGGGCCTTCTTTGGCATGCCGCGCATGGTGGTATTGGACGAGCCAAATTCAAACCTTGACGTCGCGGGCGACAAGGCGCTGGCCAAGGCAATAGAGCATGCCAAAATCAACCGAATTACAGTGATCGTCATCACTCAAAAGCCGACCCTTTTGGGTGCGGTGGACAAAATCATGCTATTGACCGATGGGCGTGTCGCCGTATTCGGCCAGCGCGATCACGTACTGGCGCAATTGCAGAGCTCGGCCGGCAGAACTGGCGAAATTCCGGACAAGTAAAGGGCAAAATATGTCTGACCTCAGCACTCCGTCCAATAACGCATTGTGGTACTCCGACGTTCCCCGCTCGATCACCCATTTCATTGTGATCGGGTTTGCAATGTTGGTGGTGTGCTTTGGCGGATTTGGTGTTTGGGCCTTCCGCGCTCCTTTGGCAGCTGCAGTTATCGCCCAAGGCAGTTTTGTCGCGACGGGCCGCAACAAAATTGTCCAGCACCTCGAAGGCGGTATCATCGAACAAATTCGCGTCGCTGAAGGAGAAGAGGTCAAGGCCGGAGATGTCCTAATGACATTGGACCAGACGTCGGCGGAATCCACTGAAAGAGAATTGTTCATCCGCCAGATCCGCCTTCAGGCAATGGCGACCCGGTTGCTTGCAGAATATCGGGAACATGAAAAGCTCGTATTCTCATCGGATTTATTGACAGCCTCTAGCGACGCCGAAGTCGCTTCTATTTTGGACAGCCAAGAACTGACATTTGAAGTGTCCCGCAAGACTTTGCTGAATGATATCGCATTGCTTGAGCGGAACATGGAAGCACTACGGGTGCGAGAGAAGGGATACCAAGCCCAGCTTGATTCCATGTCCCACCGATCCGAGATATTGGAGGAGGAATATGAAACCAAAAACGCCTTGTTCGAAAAAGGGCTGGTGCGGAAAGGCGAACTGAACGCTATCCGGCGAATTCAGGCCGAGGCCGATGGCCAGCTTGCCCGGTTACAGGCCGAAGCATCAGAAGTCGGTCAGATGATGTTGAAATACGATGAGCAAATTCAGCGCACGCGATCTGCTTATCGACAGGCTGCTTTGGATGAGCTTGGCGCAATCGAAGCAGATTTGGAAAGCGTTCGGGAAAAATCGCGGCAAGCGCGCAGTGTCCTTGCCCGAGCCGTAGTTCGGGCACCAGTTTCAGGAACGGTCGTGCGCCTGCACTATTTTACGCCTGGTGGCGTTATCGAAACTGGCGAACCAATCGCTGAAATCCTGCCGGCGGATGCTCCATTGATTATCGAAGCTCAGATTCCGAGAACCGAGATCGATAGTGTTGTAACCGGGCAAAGGGCCACTGTGCGTCTGGTGGCTTTGAACCAGCGCACCACTCCGGTTTTGAATGGAGAAGTGTATTATGTTTCCGCAGATGCCCTGTTCGAAGATACAGGCGGTGCACCACAAGAGGTGTATTTGGCTCGAATCTCTTTGACTTCTGATGAGATGGGCCGCGTTCGTGGGTTTGTTCCGACGCCAGGCATGCCTGCAGAAATCATGATCCAGACCGAACAACGGACATTCGCTTCTTACATAGTGAAACCAATCACCGATAGCATGTCACGTGCTTTCAAAGAAAACTGAGATTGCGTACCGTCACGTTCAGTAGTTTTCCGAAGCAGCACGGATTAACTGAAAGTCGTTTTGGTTTCTATGTGTTCCTGTCCGCCACCGCCCTCGCCGCAACCGTCTTGTTTCGGCTTTGAAAGTCAATGCGGTCAGATCCTGGGTAGCAGTTCCCATCCGTTGCCGGGTGAATGATACAGGAAAACTCAATCCACCTCTTCGTAGGCATGGCGATCCGAATACCATTGCCAGATATCATTTGAACCGGTTCCGGGTTTCAATGATGACCGAAATAAGCTTCGAGCAATCGTGGGTCGTTTCGCAACTCGTCCGCCGTGCCCGAAATCTGCATGCGTCCAGATTCGAGGATGTAGATGCGACTGGCCAGGGAAAGGGCAAAATTAGCATTCTGCTCGGTTATGACCACCGTCAACCCGAATTCACGGTTTAATCGGCGCAGTACCTCGGCAATCTCATGACAGATTTTGGGCGCCAAGCCGATTGTCGGCTCGTCCACCAACAAAAGCTCGGGACTAGTCATCAACGCGCGACCAAACGAAACCATTTGACGTTCACCCCCGGATTGTGTCGATGTTTCCTGCCCCTCTCGTTCTTCGAGGCGCGGAAAAAGTTTGTGCACCAATTCGAGATTGCGCTCCACATCTTCGCGGGCGGTGTATGCGCCTACCATCAGGTTGTCACGAACGGACATATAGGGGAACAAGTTGAACCGCTCCGGTGCATATCCGACGCCCCGACGTACAATGTCCGACGTTGGCCGCCCGATCAATGGTTCCCCTTTGAGCCTTATATCGCCTTCGGTCCTAACCAATCCCATAATACTGTCGAGCAGTGTGGATTTACCTGCTCCATTCGGCCCGATCACCGCGACGATTTCCCCGGGTTCGACCGTTATCGAGATATCCGTCAGAGCCTGTGCTTTGCCGTAAAACGCGGACAGGGCGCAGATTTCCAGAAACGACATCACGCTCCTCCGAGATATGAGGCTTGTACGGCCTTGTCGTTTATTACTTCCGAAAATGGCCCTTCGGCGATCATTTTGCCTCGGTCGATAGCAATGGCACGGTCAATCAACGGCTCCAGCGCGGGCAAATCATGGCTTACGATCAGAAACGTCATCCCCTCCTTGCGCATGGACTGAATGAGATCTGATATTTGTGCAATTTCACCGACAGTAAGGCCAGCGAACACCTCGTCCAACAGCATGACTTTCGGGGCCGTTGCCGTTGTGCGAGCCATTTCCAGCTTGCGCAAATCTCCCATGGCCAGCTCTGCTGGCGTTCTTGACAAATCGTCCTCGCTAAAGCCGACGCTCAGGGCAATCTCGCGTTCTCGAACTTTGTCCGGCGGTGAGAATATCATGTGCCAGATGTTGTCAGGCATCAGCCCAACACGTATGTTTTCGGACACGCTCATATCTCCAAAAGGCCGGGGGATCTGGTATGTGCGGCTGACGCCCGCGCGGATCCGGCGCGAGGTTGGAAGAGCGGAGATTTCCTGCCCGAACAGCTTGATCGTGCCGCTGTTTTGGCGCAACTCGCCCATAATTTGGCTGAAAACCGTGGTTTTGCCTGCACCGTTCGGGCCGATGAGACCCAACGATTCCCCTTGCTGTACGGAAAAGGACAGGTTGTTCGTTGCCTTGAGGCCGCCGAAGGTCTTGACCAGGTCAGTGACTTCCAGAGCTGTTGTCACGAGATGCTCCTTTTCCGAACCCCGGAAACGGCGCGCTGAAAAAGCGCCACGAGACCTTTCGGTTGATACATATAGAGTAAGAGCGCGATGGCACCGTAAACAAAGTACCGCTCTGCCCCTGGCAGAACTGGTCGCAGATACTCCAGCAGAAAAGTCATGAAAAAAGCCCCGATCATGGGGCCGACAATCGTCGACGTTCCTCCCAGAAGGGCGGCGACGATGATTGTAAAAAGAAAATTGATATCGAACAACGCGCGCGGGGCCAGCGAGCCGAGATAGTGCACATAAAAGGCGCCTCCCAGCCCAGCTACGAATGCACTGGTCAGAAACGCGAGAGCCTTGAGGCGTGTTGTGCTCAAGCCGGAGCCACGTACGCTTTCCTCATTCATTCCGATTGCGGCCAAGGCCGTACCCAACCGGGTTTTCATCAACAACCACATGCTGATAGCCACGGAAAGCATGAGCGTGGTTGACAGGTAGTACCCGTTGGTGGCCCCTCGCGTGAGGGTTTGAATGCCCGACATGCCTCGTGTACCACCTGTAAGATCGGGGCGGATTACTTGTACCAATTGATACAACAGCTCCATGAAGGCCAACGTGACAAGCGCAAAGTAGCTGCCCCTAATACGCAAAGCCGGAAGAAGAACGATCAACCCTGCCGCCATAGTCATCACTACGGCAATCGGAATCGAAATCTCGACCGCCACATCGAACCGTTTTGTCAAGATTGCTGTAGTATATGCGCCTATTCCAATCAAGAAAGGGTGGCCAAAACTCACATAGCCGGTACGCCCGGACAGCACATCCCAACTAATAGCAAATATCGCCAGGTAGTTGGCAAAGATCATTGTTCTGAGCGTACCGTTGCCAACAATTTGCGGCAGCAAAGTCATCCCGGCTATCAGAGCCGCCCAAAGTCCAAGATGGTACCACCGCAATCCCATCTCAAATCTCCTCGCGCCCAAAGAGGCCTTGCGGCCGCATCACCAGAACTCCAATGATCAGAAGCATGGTAAAAACGCCCCTCAATTCAGGGGCGAGAGTGGCCACGACTATAACCTCCAGAAACCCGACTATGTGGGCGACTATCAGCGTTCCGAAAATCGAACCGATACCGCCAACAATGACGACGGCGACCGAGATGATCAGCGGGGCTACCCACATCGAGGGCGAAAGCTGTGTATAGCTGGCGAAGAATACTCCACCGACAGCTCCCAACCCGCCCGAAATACCCCAAGTGACCAAATTGATACGGTCTGGATCGATCCCGGATATGGCAGCACCCTTGGCGTCCATCGACACTGCCTGCATTGCGCGACCAGTATGACTGAAGCGCACAAACAGGTATAATCCGCTTAGAATTGCCCAACTGACAATCGTTGCCGTCAGAATATTGTAAGTGACAGACGCTCCACCTATGATTGTCACGCCGGGGATTATAGGCAGCAGGATTTTGCTGCTGTCGCCAAAGACCAAAACAATTCCAGCCTGAATAACGACGGCAAGAATGAGCGTAGAGATTTCGACGGCCACGTGATCGCCCTTGAGCGTCTTGACGATGAGCTTGAACTTGAGCACCCCCATTAGAATACCTAGAACAGCCGCCAGTATAACCCCGACTGTCTTTGGCATACCCAACGTTTGAGAAATCCAGAAATAGACGTATCCACCGACCATCAGATACGCGCCATAGGCGAGATTCAGAACGCGTCCGATGCTGAAAATCAGTGTGAACCCCATTGCGATAAGCGCGTAAAGGCCGCTGAGCAGAAGCCCCTGGATCAGTATCTGCAGCATCGAGAAACCTTTGGCTTCCGACGCGCTCTAGTAAAGCGCGTCGATTTTGTTCTTCGGAGTTATTTCACCCAGCTGGGAAGAGTGAACTCGCCAGTTGCGTATTTGTCGGGATAGACAACAGCGGCTGTTCCATCTTCGTACCACTGCACCACCACCATCGATGGCTGTGCATCGTCAAACGGTTCCGAAAGATCGAAGCGGGCATTGTGCGGGTAGGTCCGTTGCGTGACCGGTTCAACTTCGTCGTCACCCCAAAAACCGTAGCGCAACCAAAGTTGGCCATCCATGTCCAGCACCAGGTCCTGTTTTTTCATTGCTGCGGCCCATGCGTCGACATCGCCGAAACCACCGGCTTCCTCGGCTGCGGCCATCGCCTGTTTCAGCCCGTGGTAGGCATTGAATCCGTTGAAGTGCGGTAAAAGCGGCCGGCTGTCGTATCTCGCCTGGTATTCGTCGACGAACTTCTGACTAACCGGGTCCAGTTTGAATCCGACAGACGGCACAGGTGACAGGGTCGAGATACCGCCCCCTGCTCCACCAGTGTCATCCCAATACTCCATGCCAAGTGCTGCGACGTTCACGCCGGTCATGGCCATTGGCACCTGTAGTTTCACATATTGCGAGGAAATCACCTGAGCATTTACGGACGAGACCTGATAGATGAAATCGGCGCCAGTATCCTGCGCCCTGCTAAAAATCGGTGCAAAATCGACCGTGGCAACGTCATATGTGATGATGTCAGCAACTTCGATACCGGCCACAGGAGCAAGTGCTTCGGTCACCAGGCCGGTAATGGCTTCGCCAAATGCAGTGTCTTCAGCAAGAATAACGACCGAATTCCATCCCATCTTCTTTTTTAGAACATCCGCGCCGAAGTTGATGTATAACGTCGCCAACGCCTCGTCCGAAGCGATGTTCATGAAGTAAGGCGCCATACCTTCGGGGTCTTCGACCACCATATCGATTATGCCAATATACGAAGTCCAGGTATCCAGAGTTGGGATGCGATATTCTTGCATCCTGGGTAGCCATCCAAGCGATACGTCATCAATGGACCCGGATATGATGAAATCAACTTCTTCTGTTTCAGCCAGATATTCATAGGCCCGGATCCCCTCGGTCGGGTCTTGTCCCGTATCCGCAGAGACAAGTGTTATCTGCTCTCCGTTGAGACCGCCATTTGCATTCAGTTCCTCAATCGCCATCTCTGCGCCGCGAAGCGTAGAAAGGCCGGTATCCGAAGAAAGCGACCCGATATACCCCACCTTGATCTCGGCCATGGCTGCCGAGGCCATGAGCGCGATGCATGTCCCGCCGATGAGCGCTGATTTTGTCATCTGAAAAGCTCCCTGTGTCTCTTTTTGCCGAGTTTGTATTCTGTATACAGTACACAGAACTGTACTCCGATCAAATCCTTTCTTGGAAAGTCATCTTCAGAATCCGACGATATTTCCGTTTTTGTCGTGAATGACCGCATCCACATCAATTTCAACGGTCAGACCTGGCTGTGTCAGTCCGGCTTCGACGGCAGTCAGGACAGGATCGATTCCCCTGAATATCTCTCCGTGCACACGCGCGAATTCGCCAGCTGTTCCCATATCGGTCAGATATGCGCGCACCCGTCCTACATGCCGCAGTTCGGCTCCGACGTGCTTCAACGCTTCTTCAATTCGAAAAAGAACGTACCGGGTTTGCGCCCCAACTTCTCCGGGCGCATGAATTTTCCCTGTGGGTTCAATTGCGGTTGTGCCGGCCACCCAAACAAACGGCCCGATCCGCTTAACACGGGAATACGATCCAAGCTCCTCGAAACGCCCCCCGGATTTCCAGCTGCGAATGGTCAATGGCCCAACCTTTTGCGGATTGAGGCGGCGGCAGCACGAAGCGATACATATTCAGCTTCCGTCAAGCGCAGTTCTTCAATTGTGACAAGCCCACCTGCGCCAAGATGCGCAGGGACGCCAAGTACGACGCCGTCAATACCATATTCACCCTTCAACATCACCGACACGGGAACCGGACCAGTTCGCGCGCCGCGAATGTGATCAATCAGCTCGATCGAAGCATGCGCAGGGGCAATCGTTGCCGAACCGGATTTCTTTAGCGCCACAACCTGCCCTCCGCCGGTTATCGCGTCCTTCACGCAAGCGTTGATCTGGTCTTTGGTCAGAAAGACGCCGACTGGACGCCCCTTGATCCGCGCAAGGCTAGAAATTGGGGTCATTTCATCGCCGTGACTGCCGAGTGTAATTGCATCGACTTCAGCCGGAGCGACACCCGCCTCCATCGCAAGCGCATGACGGAAACGGCTGCTGTCAAGAGTGCCGGCCATGCCCAAAACCCGCTCACGCGGAAACCCTGTGGCGCGCAACATTTCCACGGTCATTTCGTCCAGTGGGTTGGTAACGACGACCACAACGGCCTCAGGTGCACTGGTCCGGATTGCTTCGGCGGCTTGCCGGATAACACGCGCATTGACGTTGATTAGATCGGATCGGCTCATGCCGGGGCGCCGAGCTCGGCCCGCAGTGACAACCACCACTTCGGCGCCCGCTACCAGATCCAGTTTTTCACCTCCAAAGCAACGTGATCGAGCACAGGTAATGCCCGACGCTTGGTTGAGGTCCATCGCTGTTGCCGCGGCCAAACCTGGAGTAATGTCGACAAGGGCAATGTCATCTGCAATATCGTTCAACACTGCCAAGTGAGCAATATTGCCACCCACGCCTCCCGCCCCAATCAAAGCGAGTTTTCCCAGTCGTCGGGCCTTGCGCGGTGCGCGGGACGGAGGCATCCATTTGGGGGACCTACGATAAAGCACGCGACGCATCGAGGCTTTACCATCAGTTCGCGGTGGGGCCGGCTTTTCGAGCGGGCCTTCAACCAAACCAATGCCCAAACGTTCTGCCGTTTCACGCGCCAGCGCAGTAACAATGTCGCCCGGCAGGATTTCAAACACGATCCGACCGCGCCGTCGGACCTCTTCGATCGCTTCGGACCCTATGACCCGCGATCCGGCCATCAGTTCGATCGCCCATCCACGGTTTCGATGGCGCGCGCTGCCGCTTCAACAGCCGTTTTGACCGAGTTTTCGGAACCAGAAATGAACAACCTTCCGAAACGCCCTACGGCGCGCACCTCGACAATATCGATTTCAGCCGCCTTTTCCGCTTCGTTGGCCGCAATAGAAATATAAGCGGCGGGTGCGCATTCCACGATCCCCAAAGTCTGACCAGGAACGATCAACGAACCCTTCCGCCATTTGTTCAACAATTGAGCTTGGTACGGTTCGACGCTGGTGATGATCTGCGTGGAACTGATGGAGGGTTTCATCCGATCCGACATCGACGCACCAAGCTCCGCCAGCATCGCGTCTCGCGCCGCGGACACCTCGGCATTGGACGGTGAACGTAGTATGAAGAAACCGAATTCACGTTCGACCATTTGGGTTGTCGCCTCGACTGACGAAGCCTTGAGCGCGCGATCGATCAGTGAAAACACCCCGTTTCCAGGCGCGAACTCTCCGATCAGCACAGTGTCGCCGGACAAAGGCACTGAACCTTGTACTGTTGCGCCGTTGTAAGCAGCAAATTTCGGTTGCAGATTATCAATCTGCATCAGCGCCCGGATGGTGATATCGCTCATGCGCCATACTCCTCATAAATGTCGCGCCAAGGCCGGCTTTGGTATGCAACCCGCTTGATGTTGATGAGATGCAGGGCCGTAACGTTGTCCGACGTTATCGAACCGGACCACGTTCCTGTTCCGAGCATGAACGACGGTTCGAGATCGGTGGAATACCCCATCCCCCCCATGATGCCGGGCGTATTCACCAAAACCCGCCCAGTCGGAACGGTCGCAAAGTGGGCCACCACTTCAGGATCGTCGGAATGGATGATCGACGAATGCCCCCATCCTTCAAACTTTGCAATAGACTGTGCCAATTCGACGCCGTGTTCGGTTGATTTGGCCTCATAAAAGGCGAGAACAGGGTTCAGCTTTTCCGCCGACAACGGTCGCTGCCATCCGACTTCGGTTTCTTCCGAAACCAGACACCTCGTACGCGGAGGGATCGAAAATTGAGCGGCATCGGCCAGAACTTGCGGGCTTTGCCCCACGCGCTCGGGGTCCATCACTTGAGGGCCTTTGAAGATTACCTTGGCCAACCGGTCCGCCTCTGCCGGAGTACAGAAGTAGGCGCCCTTCAGCTTTAACTCGTGGCGCAGATCGCGCGCTATCTCGGGATCGGCAACGATAGCCTGCTCACTGACGCAGGCCGTGCCGTAGTCGAAGCATTTGGAGGTTACGATCATCTCAGCCACTTCGGCCAAATCGCCCTTTTTGGATTTGTGAACATAGCAAGGCACATTCCCGGCACCAACCGCGAGGGTCGGCTTGCCACTGGAATAGGCCGCTTTCACCATCGCTGGCCCACCGGTCGCCATTACAACGGAGGTGCGTCGATGCTTCATCAGCTCGGCGGTGCCTTGTATCGTCACGGCATCAAGACATTGGATCAACCCTTTGGGCGCCCCCATCTGTTCCGCTAAGCTGGACATGACCTTTACTGTTTCGATACCGCTACGCACACCACGTGGATGCGGGGCGCAAACGATGGCGTTTCCCGCTTTGACCGCCGAAAGCACCTTGTAGATGATGGTCGAGGTCGGGTTTGTCACGGGGATGAGTGCGGCGACCACCCCCATTGGTTCGCCAAAAGCTGCGATTTTGGTCGCGTCGTCGCGCCATAACAGGCCAAGGGTTGTTACGTCTCGCAGATAATCCGCGACTGATAGGGCGTTGAACAGGTTCTTTAGCCGTTTGTCCGGGACATTGCCGTAACCGGTCTCCTCGACGGCGATTTGCCCAAGCCGCTCGGCCTCGGGTTCGATTGCGCGGGCCATGGCATCAACAATGGCATCAACCTGAGTAGGATCGGTCCCTAAGAAGGCACGATATGCGGAAAAGGCCGTTTCAGCAGCACGCCGCGCGGCGGCGATCGATTTCAGATCCGCATCCATCACGTTGCTCCAGTGGCAATGGCGTCAAAAATACGACGCGCCTGATCGACGTCGCCTGCGGAAATACCAATGCTGTCCAGCTTGCGGCCCGCGGCGGCCACATCCGCCCCCAGCATCTGATCCGTGATCGCTATCAAGCTGCGGGTCAGCGGCGCGGGAATACCTGCCAGCGTTGCCGCCGAACCGAGTGGCACCAGAGACCCAAGTACGCCATCGCGCATCAAACCAACTGCGACCTGCCGGTGGGGGACAGGACGCGAAAACTCGCCCCTGTCCGCACCTGCGAAGCGTTCGATCCAGTCATCGATGTCGGGCAAATCCCTGACGCCAAAGGCCGCCGCAACCCTGCGCCGTTCTTCGGCGAGTCCTACAATCACAGCGCGTTGGTCTTCGCCGACCAGTGCGGAGAATGTGATGTTTGTCGCCAGCAGTTCACCACCCATCGGAACACTTGGACCTCCCTTTTCCAGTGCGGCGCCTCCGAGCACCAAGGCAGGGATTTCCACTGCGGCGGAAAGATCTCCGAAACTGGAAACCAAGACCGAGTCAACGGGGCTCAGGTTGGGAAGAAACTGGCTTAGCCCGTCAAGCACATGGGTTCGACCGCGCGGCAAAGTCGCTCCGGCCATTGGAGCGGCGTGAGTCAAATTCAACACCGAACCCTCGGCAGCGAACCAATACGGCAGCCCCTGTATCTCGACTAAGGTAACATCCGCCTTACAGCCGCCAATGCGCAGCATCCACGCCGCTTCGACAGCGCCCAGTGACCGGCCAGGGGCAAGCACCAGAACCTGGCCGTCACTCAGATGATCGGCCAGTACCATTGCATAGGTACGCTGCTTGTGGACTGGCCCTGTGAGAAAGATCACTTCGGCCCCGCTCACCGCGGCGTCCAGTTCGGCGGTAGTGCGGACAGACGGGCCATCCCGGTTCACATGATATGACCCCACCGGTCCAACACCACGAAGACCGATGCCCGACGATTTCTCCAGCAAGTCCAGTTCACTGCCGTAGGCGGAAAACAACGTAACGTCTGCCCTTTCTGCCAGACACAGAGCAGCCAGAAGTCGGGCATCCGGCCCTCCGCCCAGAACGGCAATCTTGCCATATTTCTGGGTTGGTGCGGCTTCCCTTGTTGCGCCGCTTGCTACGGCACGGGTGAATTCTGCGAATCCAGCGGACATGGTTGCTCCTTACTCGACTGCCACGAAGATTCAGGCAGTTGTGCCTGCACCCAGCCCATCAATGATGGCTTCAAGCTCGTCGTGAGGACGTGCGATGACATGCACTGAAACGACTTCGCCCACTTTATTGGCTGCGGTCGCGCCCGCGTCTGTGGCGGCCTTCACGGCACCAACTTCGCCGCGAACAAGGGTGGTCACGAGACCGCCACCCGCTTTGGTTTGTCCGACGATCGTAACGCTTGCGGCCTTGACCATTGCGTCTGCAGCCTCAATCGCTCCGACGAGGCCGCGGGTCTCGATCATGCCCAGGGCCATCTGCCCCGCAACTGGTTTCGCCATTTTTGTTCCTCCAGAGTAAAACGTTGATAAGTGTTGAAGTCAGTTGGCCGAGATGTGATCCACAACCGCCACAATGGTCAGATCCACCGGCACTGTGGACAAATCCGCAGCCATCCGTGCTGCCGATCCACCGACCACGAGCACAGTGTCTCCGATCCCCGCACCACTCGTATCTACGGCGACACAAGCCGGTCGAAGGACCTTGCCGCGACTGTCGACGATATCGGTGATCAACAGCTTTTTGCCGACCAAGCGCGCGTCCTTGGCAGTTGCAGTAACAGTGCCTGTAACTTTGCCTATCAGCATCAGAGCGTCCTCAGGTACCGGTCCAATTCGACTTGCGTCACCTGCTCGGCAAAGAAACCCAACTCACGCTCGGCCTGCTGAAGGACAAGTTCCCACTGCAACTCGCCCATCACATCCTTAAGCCAATCCGAACTGCGCGCCAGATTGATGGCAGTGGGTAGATCAGTCGGAATCGCGTCCCCGATGGCCTCCTCATACGCGTTGCCCATCGTGGGCTTACTGGGTTCAAGGCCCTGTTCCATACCGTCCAGACCTGCTGCGATTTCTGCGGCCAGCAAAAGATAGGGGTTGGCATCGGCACCCGCGTCACGCTTTTCAACGCGAACAGAAGTATCGGAGCCTTCGATGACGCGGATACCGACTGTTCGGTTGTCGTATCCCCAACTCGCGTTAATTGGGCAGAAGGTATAAGGCGCGCGACGACGATATCCATTCACCGTCCCACTTCCGCAAATTGCGCTTTCACACATGCGCTTTTGTAGTCCTGCAATAAATGCTTTAGCCGTGTCGTTGATTTTCCCGTTTTCGGCAAAAGCGTTCTTGCCATCCTTCCACAGGGAGTAGTGTGTGTGGAATCCATTGCCCGACTGTTCAAAGAACGGTTTTGGCATGAAAGTCGCCAGATACCCATGCGCAATACCTAGCTGCCGGATCAGCGATTTGAACAAAACTACCCGGTCAGCGGCCTGAAGTGCCTCGCCATACCGAATGTTCACCTCGATTTGCCCTGCTGCGTATTCGGGATTGGATTGTTCTATTGGGATGCCGCATTCATTTATTTGTTGACGGATCGGACCAACGATATGCTCCATCCGGGCCGCCCGTCCCAGCCCATAAACTTGGATGCCGTTGTCACGTGGTTGCCCGGTGTCGGGGTCCAGCAAATAGAACTCAAGCTCGGTCCCGACGTTGACTTCGAACCCCATGTCCCGCGCACGTTCCACCTGTCGCACCAAGGCCTGACGGGGGTCGATCGGAACCGGCTTGTGATCCATGCCTTCGGCCCGACCAAAACAGACCGCGACACCCGGCTCCCAAGGAACCGGGACGGGCTTGCTCATCGGAAAGACATGCATATCAGGATAGCCATTATCGAAATTGACATACGGAGTGTCCCAGACATCGCATGTCATATCGATAGCAAAGAGCGCAATTGAAAGGGCGTTGCCGCCTTTGCAAATCTGATCCCAATGGCTCGCCGGAATACGCTTTCCGCGCATAATTCCGTTTAGGTCTCCGACACCGAGAATGACGGTGTGCGTCCCCTCGGGCAGCTCGAAATCCGAACTCATTGATGCGCTCTCCCTGTCGCTTTTTGGCTTTTCTTAAGTTGTATTCTGTATACAGTATTCACGAATACGGCCGAGAAACAAGGAAAATCTGCGCCATGCCCGGAAGCTCTGTAATTGTAGTCGGCGGCGGCATTGTTGGGGTCATGACGGCCCTGACATTGCAGCGACGCGGAGAGCAAGTAACGCTGATCGACAGGTGGGAACCTGGACATTCTCGTGCATCTTCAACGGATTACAACCGAGTAATCCGTGCTATTTCAGGCCGGGACGAGTTCTATACTCGGTGGGCCCGCGAAAGTCGGATGCGCTGGCTCGAACTGCAAGCCGAAACCGGTCTAAACCTGATGTACGAATGTGGCGCACTGATTCTTGCAACGCGGGGACATTGCGATTGGGAAGATGCGACGGCTGATACATTCGATCGTATCGGAGTTCCGTATTACAAGTTCGAACGTTCCGATATCGAATCTCGATTTCCACAATTCCGGGTGCCGGACATCGAATATGCTTTGTTCGAACCTGAGGCGGGAATGCTGATGGCACACCGCTGTGTGATCACCGCATTGGGTCTGTTTCGCAGTGCAGGCGGCGAAGTCACCAGGGGGCGGGTTACAACGGACGATGTCGAGCGCCCAATGCTTGATGGGCAGCCATTGGAAGCCGATCTGATCATCATCGCGACCGGGGCCTGGATGGCCGACATGTTTCCCAAAACGGTGAAACCGATCACGACCGTTGTAGGTGTCAATGTTTTATACACCTCGACCCCTGATGGGTCAGAAGACTTCGACATGGGCAGAATGCCGTGTTGGATCGACCACGGGCAGGGTTCTTTTGGATTGCCCTCTTCGGAGGGGTCAGGTGTCAAGGCAGCAGTGGTGATCCCCGACAAGATTGATCTGGACAATGACGAACGGCTAATTCGCCAAGCGACGCTAGGACGAACCCGCAGTTATATACGGCATCGCTTTCCGGGCCTCGAAGGTCAACGGGTTGTCGACTCAAAGTTCAATCAGATAATTCTGACACCGGACACTCATTTCATTGCTGACTGGCATCCCGAACACGAAAACGTTTTTCTTGCCGGAGGTTGCTCGGGACATTTGTTTAAACATGCGCCCGTATTTGCAGAATTTGTAGCAGGCGTCGGTCTGAGAGACTTCGGCACAGCCGAACGCTTCAAACTATCGGGGCGGCGAAAGCTGAGCCCCAAGGAAAGTCCCAGCGGTCGTTAACTGCCCGACAGAGCGCGATAGATGTTGGCGTTTGGGCATCTGTCTTCGGGCAAGTGTTCACCCTTGCGGATCGCGTCTCTGCAAGTCTTGGCCTGATCGCAGTACCCGCATTTTTCAGCGAGCTCGAGACTAAGTTCCGGACGAGAATCGAGCGCTTCTTCGCTCAAACCAAACTGACTGGCCATTGCAACAATTCGCTCCCGCGCTCCGGGCGATCCGGAACGCAGAGCCTGAAAATCGGCCCGGCTCAAACCAAGATCAGCCAGTTCACGATCGCTCAGCTTTTCTGAACGCCCCAGATTTGCAACGCGAGAGATCGCCTGAAAGAAATCATCAAACCTAGCCATTCAATTGTCTCCGCCAATACCGTATTCAGTATACAATCTTCAAGGTTTTGGAATTTGATCAAGATCAACTCCGCACACCATGGATATCCATTACGCACTGCGGAACAGCGAGACAGCTTCCTTTACAGCCAGATCGCGTGGCACCACAGCATTTTGGATTGAAGCCAATGCCAGTTCCGCCTCGGTTTTAGACAAAAAAACGCCCCGACCTCGCTCAACTATCTCGCGCAAATGTGTTTTGGTATACTCGGGGTGGAACTGAACCGATGCTGCGGGAAAATCATAAGACAGTGCGCCGACAGGACAATGCGCCGCCGTCGCAGTGACTTTTGCGCTCGCCGGAACCCGGGTCACTTGGTCTTGATGCCAGACGTAGCTCGGAACCACTGAAGATCCAAAATCGAATTCTCGCGCGCCAATCACGTTGCCAACGGACGCTTTCGCGGCCCTGCCGCCAAATGTATCTGCCATGATTTGGTGACCAAAGCAGATTCCGAAGATGGGCTTGCCCGCATTTTTTGTGTTCAGCAAAAAATCTTTGAGCGGCTGTATCCACGGCGGGGCGTCATAAACTCCAAATTCGGACCCGCCCACTATAAC
>NZ_JBXWSF010000089.1:0-15421 GCF_059613285.1 Ruegeria sp. BHSB058
ACTCGCCGCTGCGGAACTGTTTCAGCGCTCGGTCGCGCTGACCCTGCGACTTGTTGCCATGCACGGCACCGGCGGCAAACCCGGCCTTGTCCAGCGTTTTCATCAGCTTTTCCGCGCCATGCTTGGTGCGGGCAAAAACCAGCGCCAGCTCGTCACGGTGCGAGTCCAGCATTTCGATCAGCAGGCCGGTCTTTTCCGCCTGCGCCACGAAATGCACGCCTTGGGTGATCTTGTCCGCCGGACGGCCCGGAGGCGCGGTTTCGACCCGTACAGGATTGCTCAGATAGGTGGCCGCGATTTCGGCCATCTGCTTCGGCATCGTGGCCGAGAACAACATGGTCTGGCGTTCAGTGGGCAACAGCGTCGCGATCTTGCGCAGCGCGTGGATAAAGCCCAGGTCCAGCATCTGGTCGGCCTCGTCCAACACCAGGAACCCGGTCTGGTCCAGCCGCACGGCGCGGCGCTCGATCAGGTCGATCAGGCGGCCCGGCGTGGCGACCAGAATATCGCTGCCCCGGCCCAGCCGGTTGATCTGCGGCCCCATCGACACACCGCCGACCACCAGGTCGACGCGGATGGAGGTGCGCTCGGCATAGGCGCGCAGGTTGTCCGAGATCTGTTTTGCCAGTTCCCTCGTCGGCGCCAGAACCAGCGCGCGCGCGGTCTTCGGGGCCGGGCGGCCCTCCTGCCGGATCAGCGACATCAGGATTGGCAGGCCAAAGGCCAGCGTCTTGCCGGTGCCGGTCTGCGCCAGCCCCATGACGTCGCGCCCGTTCATGGCATGCGGGATCGCCTGTTTCTGGATCGGCGTCGGCTCCGATATGCCCAGGGTTTCAAGATTGGTGATAAAGCGGGGCGTCAGCCCCAGCATGGTAAAGTCCAAAAGCCGTTCCTTTTCGGCGGGGCGGCCTATTCCGGCCGCGCAAAATGACATGTCGCGACCCCGCGGGGCCGCGTTGTGTTACGTGGTTGCGCGATGCTCTGCCGCCGGGCCGGATTGCCCAAGGCCGCGTCATTGCGCCGAACCCCGCGTGATCTGGGTGTCAGTGTGTAAAGATGAGGTGCTGCGCGGATGCGTTTCAAACACTTCGGTCGCGCGGTCTGCTCACGCCGCAGACAAGGCACCGGGGGCGTATGCTCTCAATTTGCGCCCTTGTCAACCAAAGTCTTGTCCGTGGTCTTCGGGGCGAAAACCTGTTCCGGATGCGCCAACCCCTTGAGGGCGAATTCGCCGACCGCGACGTGACCGCCATCCAGCGCGTCGGCAAACGTGCGGGAACAGAGAACCGGATGCCCGGTTTCCGAACACAGCGCCTCGATCCGCGCGGCAACATTCACAGCCTGACCCAGCACCGTGAAATCCAGCCGGCTGTGCGAGCCGACATTGCCATACAGAACCCGCCCGAAATGCAGCCCGACGCCGAACCCCAGAACCTCGGGCAAATCGGCAGCCAAAGCATGCCTTGCCGCCGCCAGTGCATTGGAACAGGCTGTGCGCTGCCCGTCATCGCCGGGGAACACGGCCAACACCCCGTCGCCCAGAAACTTCAGGATTTCGCCACCATGCTCGGTTACCGCCGTATCGATTGCCTCGAAATACCGGTTCGCCAGCGCCACCGCCTCCTCCACCGGCAAACGGGCGTTCAGCCCTGTCCAGTTGCGGATGTCGCTGATCAGGATGGCGGCCTCCATGGTCTCGACACTCCCCCGCGTGATCTCGCCGCCCAGCACCCGCTGGCTGGTGCGGGCTCCAAGATAGGCCGCGGACACGGCAGTGGACAGGATCGACAGGCGGTGGACCTCGGACAGCGGACCAAGGGCCAGCGCAATCGCCTCGATGCCCTCAATATCGGCGTCGTCAAACCCCTTGGCCCGGTCCGTCGCCGCCACCAGAATGCCTGACAGATGATCTCCGCACCGAAGCGGGACGCCGAAATAGTCGGTCGCCCCCTGCGCGCGCAATTCGTGATAGATTTCGTGATCATCGGGGGCCAGCCGCGTCAGATCCTTGCGCAGCGCTTGCCGGGTATCCGAGATCACCGCCAACGGGCTGCCCACATAGCCGCTGCGCTGTTCCAACCCGTGCGGATTGTGCACCGCCTCGACCTGTGCGACGTCCCGGTTCCAGATGGCGCTGACGGCGGCGGCAAGCGGGTGAATGGTGCGCATCGCCAGACGAATTCGCCACACCGGAGCGCCCGCGCGCCGCATCTCTGCCCCCAACCCTTCGATCAGGGCGTCCAGATCCGGCAGGGTGGCCCCCGTCCGCAACAGCCAATCCACGATTTCGCGATGATTCCAGCTCATGACAGAAGCCTAGCACGGATGCGCGGCAGACAACTGGCCCAGTTTCCATGCGGCGTGCCTATGGCCCATCTCGGCAATTCAATTTCGGGAATCACCGTTTTGTGATAAGTTTACGCCACGTAACCGGCGACGAGGTTTGCCGGTCATTTTCGTAGATCATTGAAAGGGGGAATTTATGGCTCAGGCTCTGGATGGCGGCTGCGCTCATGTGCACACGCATACGGATAATGCTCCGATCGACAATCACACCTGTCATTGCAATGTCTGCAAATCGGTAACCGGGCAGCAGACGACCCATGTCGCATTCTTCCGCCATGGCGATCTGGCGGTCGATCACCCCGAGTTGCTCAACCGGCAACCGTTCAACAAGGACAACCCCGACGGCCCGCTGGAGCTGTGCACCTGCAAGGAATGCGGGGCGCCGATCATGCTGGACGACAAGCAGGGGCGCATCCGCGTCGCGGTTCCAAATGTCATGGGCTATGACGTGGCAAGTTTCCCCGACGCGACCTATCACGCCTTCTGGGACGAAACCAAGGGATACGCCCGGCCTGACGATGGGCGCCCGGTCTATGACAGCCTGCGGCCCGACTTTGTGTGGCCGACACCGTCCTGACGCCAAACAAAAGCGAAAAACCGGGGTGAAGGGCGGCAGTTTTGCCGCCCTCTTGATTGCCGGGCGACTTGCGTCTATACGCCCCCGGTGGCCCAAAGGGTCCACAAGAATCAAAACCAAGAAACGCCGTGTTTGGCCCATCACGCTTCGGGGTCACATCCGGCTTAGGAGAAGCGACATGAAACTGCACGAACTGCGCGACAATCCAGGCGCCGCATCCAAGAAAACCCGCGTTGGCCGGGGCCCCGGCTCGGGCAAGGGTAAAATGGGTGGCCGTGGTATCAAAGGTCAGAAATCCCGCTCGGGCGTGGCCATCAATGGCTATGAAGGCGGCCAGATGCCCTTGTACCAGCGTCTGCCCAAGCGTGGCTTCAACAAGCCCAACCGCAAGGAATTCGCCGTCATCAACCTGGGCCTGATCCAGAAATTCGTCGACGCCGGCAAGCTCGACGCCAAATCCGCGATCACCGAAGACGCGCTGGTCGCGTCCGGTCTGGTCCGCCGCAAGCTGGACGGCATCCGCGTTCTGGCCAAGGGCGAGGTTTCGGCCAAGCTGAACCTCGAAGTGACCGGTGCTTCGAAAGCTGCCGTCGAGGCAGTCGAGAAAGCGGGCGGCTCACTGACGGTCACAAAAGCCGCTGCGGCAGAGTAAGCGCTTGTGAGCGGCGCGCGAGCCGCTTACATAGACCTCAGAGTTTTCCAAGACGCCGCCCGAGCCGGAAAACGGTTTCGGGCGGTGTTTTCATAAGAGAGACCGATTTATGGTATCAGCAGCAGAACAAATGGCAGCCAACACAAGCTGGGCTGCCCTTGGCAAGGCCACCGATCTGCGCAACCGCATCCTGTTCACGCTGGGTTTGCTGATCGTCTATCGTCTGGGCACCTTCATTCCGGTGCCGGGGATCGACGGAGCAGCATTGCGCGAGTTCATGGAACAGGCGGGGCAGGGCATCGGCGGCATGGTTTCGATGTTCACCGGCGGGGCGCTGGGGCGCATGGGCATCTTTGCCCTCGGCATCATGCCCTATATCTCGGCCTCGATCATCGTGCAGCTGATGACCTCGATGGTTCCCGCGCTCGAACAGCTCAAGAAAGAGGGCGAGCAGGGCCGCAAGAAGATCAACCAGTATACCCGTTTCGGCACCGTGGCACTGGCCACCGTTCAGGCCTATGGTCTGGCCGTGTCGCTGGAATCGGGCGATCTGGCCACCGATCCCGGTCTCTATTTCCGCTTCTCGACGATGATCACGCTCGTGGGCGGCACCATGTTCCTGATGTGGCTGGGTGAACAGATCACCGCGCGCGGCATCGGCAACGGCATCTCGCTGATCATCTTCGTCGGCATCATCGCCGAGGTTCCCGCCGCCCTGGCACAGTTCTTCGCGTCGGGCCGCTCGGGCGCCATCAGCCCCGCCGTGATCGTCGGTGTCATCGTGATGGTCATCGCCGTGATCACCTTTGTGGTGTTCATGGAACGCTCCCTGCGCAAGATCCATATCCAGTACCCGCGCCGCAATGTCGGCATGAAAGTGTACGAGGGCGGTTCCAGCCACCTGCCGGTCAAGGTCAACCCCGCAGGTGTGATCCCGGCAATCTTCGCCAGCTCGCTCTTGCTGCTGCCGGTGACGATCTCGACCTTCTCGTCGGGCGCCGCCAATGGCCCGATCATGTCGTGGCTTCTGGCCAACTTCGGCCCCGGCCAGCCGCTCTATCTGCTGTTCTTCGCGTCGATGATCATCTTCTTTGCGTATTTCTACACGTTCAACGTGTCGTTCAAACCCGATGACGTCGCCGACAACCTGAAGAAACAGAACGGCTTTGTTCCGGGCATCCGTCCCGGCAAGAAAACCGCCGAATACCTGGAATACGTGGTCAACCGCGTGCTGGTGTTGGGCTCGGCCTATCTGGCCGCCGTCTGCCTGCTGCCGGAAATCCTGCGCGGCCAGTTCGCCATTCCGTTCTACTTCGGCGGCACCTCGGTTCTGATCATCGTCTCTGTGACCATGGACACCATCCAGCAAGTCCAGAGCCACCTTTTGGCGCATCAATACGAAGGGCTGATCGAAAAGTCCCAGCTGCGCGGCAAGCGTAAGAAACGCGGCAGAAAGGGAGCTGCTCGTCGATGAACATCATTCTTCTCGGCCCCCCGGGGGCAGGTAAAGGGACGCAGGCGCGTCACCTGGTTGAAACACGCGGCATGGTGCAGCTCAGCACTGGGGACATGCTGCGCGAAGCCAAGACCTCGGGCACCGAGATGGGCAAGAAGGTCGCGGCGGTCATGGATGCCGGCAAGCTGGTCACGGATGAGATCGTCATCGGCCTGATCGAAGAAAAGCTGACGACCGAAAAGGGCGCGGGCTTCATCTTTGACGGCTTTCCCCGAACTCTGGCACAGGCCGACGCGCTGTCGGCGCTGCTCAGCAAGCTGGGCCAGTCGCTGCACACCGTGATCGAAATGCGTGTGGATGACGAGGCCTTGGTGCAGCGGATCACGGCGCGTTCGACCTGCGGCGGCTGTGGCGAGGTTTACAACGACATCACCAAACCGATCCCGGCAGATGGCAAATGCACCAACTGCGGCAAGGAAAATGACTTCCAGCGCCGTGCGGATGACAACGAGGAAAGCCTGCGCACCCGCCTGATGGAATACTATAAAAAGACCTCGCCGCTGATTGGCTATTACTACGCCAAGGGTGACCTGCGCCCGATCAACGGACTGGCCGACATCAAGGAAGTTACCGCCTCGATCGAAGTCCTTCTGGGTTAACGGCGCATGGGGGCTTGACGCCCCCGCCAAAAGCCCATATCGACCCCCATCCCCATTGGGAATCAACCGTGCAGACGGGATTCGTTCCGTTTGTCCGGATCACCTCGAAAATGATGCTGGACCCTCTGGCCACACTGCCACGGTCAAGCGTTGTGAAAAAAGGTTCTGGAGTTACGGAACCGCAACGAAAAGGAAAGTGACACGTGGCACGTATTGCCGGCGTAAACATCCCGACTGCAAAGCGGGTACCCATCGCCCTCACATATATCACCGGTATCGGCAACACCTCGGCCAAAGCGATCTGCGACGCCGTGGGCATCGAACAAAGCCGCCGGGTCAACGAACTCAGCGACTCCGAAGTGCTCGCCATCCGCGAACACATCGACGCCAACTACACCGTCGAAGGTGACCTGCGTCGTGAAACGCAGATGAACATCAAGCGCCTGATGGACCTTGGCTGCTATCGCGGTCTGCGTCACCGCCGCAACCTGCCGGTTCGCGGTCAGCGCACCCACACCAACGCTCGTACCCGCAAAGGCCCCGCAAAGCCGATCGCGGGCAAGAAGAAGTAAGGAGGGTCTGACCGATGGCACGCGACAAGACACGCATCAAGAAAAAAGAGCGCAAGAACATCGCATCGGGCGTCGCCCATGTGAATTCGACCTTCAACAACACCAAGATCCTGATCTCGGACGTTCAGGGCAACGCCATTTCGTGGTCGTCTGCTGGCACCATGGGCTTCAAGGGATCGCGGAAATCGACCCCCTACGCCGCTCAGATGGCTGCCGAAGATGCAGGCAAGAAGGCGCAGGAACATGGCGTCAAGACGCTCGAAGTCGAAGTCCAGGGCCCCGGTTCGGGTCGTGAATCGGCGCTGCGCGCACTGGCTGCTGTGGGCTTCAACATCACGTCGATCCGTGACGTGACCCCGATTGCTCACAATGGTTGCCGCCCGCCGAAGCGCCGCCGCGTCTGAGCGATTGCAATTACAAGCTGGGGCCGTGTTTTTGCGCGGCCCCGGTTCGCCGTTTTGAAACCTCGGGCGTCTGCACCTGATTGGTCATGGGGCGCAGACAGGAATGGAGGGATTACATGATCCATAAGAATTGGGCAGAATTGATCAAACCGACCCAGCTTGACGGCAAGCCGGGCAACGATCCCGCACGCCAGGCCACCCTGGTCGCCGAACCGCTGGAGCGCGGCTTTGGCCTGACGCTCGGCAACGCGCTGCGCCGCGTGCTGATGAGCTCGCTGCAAGGCGCGGCCATCACCAGCGTTCAGATCGACAACGTCCTGCACGAGTTCTCGAGCGTGGCAGGCGTTCGCGAAGACGTCACCGACATCATCCTGAACCTCAAGGGCGTGTCCCTGCGCATGGAAGTCGAAGGCCCCAAGCGCCTGTCGATCAATGCCAAAGGCCCCGCAGTTGTCACCGCAGGCGACATCAGCGAAAGCGCCGGCATCGAGGTTCTGAACCGCGATCACGTCATCTGCCACCTGGACGATGGCGCCGACCTGTTCATGGAGCTGACCGTCAATACCGGCAAGGGTTATGTCTCGGCTGAAAAGAACAAGCCCGAGGACGCGCCCATCGGCCTGATCCCGATCGACGCGATCTATTCGCCGGTCAAGAAGGTCGCCTATGACGTTCAGCCGACCCGCGAAGGTCAGGTTCTGGACTATGACAAGCTGACCCTCAAGATCGATACCGACGGTTCGATCACCCCCGAGGACGCGCTGGCCTATGCCGCCCGCATCCTGCAGGATCAGCTGTCGATCTTCGTCAACTTCGACGAGCCGGAATCGGCTGGCCGTCAGGACGAGGACGACGGTCTGGAATTCAACCCGCTCCTGCTCAAGAAAGTGGACGAGCTGGAACTGTCGGTCCGTTCGGCAAACTGCCTGAAGAACGACAACATCGTCTATATCGGCGACCTGATCCAGAAGACCGAAGCCGAGATGCTGCGCACCCCGAACTTCGGCCGCAAGTCGCTGAACGAGATCAAGGAAGTGCTGTCCGGCATGGGTCTGCACCTCGGCATGGATGTCGAGGACTGGCCGCCCGACAACATCGAAGATCTGGCAAAGAAATTCGAAGACGCGTTCTAAGCATCTTCGGCTGCGGCGGCGGGGCCAACCTGCCGTCGCGGGTTTTGTACAATTCGGACAAATGGGGTCTGAAAACCGGTACAAAACGAACAATCCGGGCAATCCCGCCCCAAGGTGAGCCTCTGACACGCATCGGAGGCCGGACAAAGCAAAACGCTAAAGAAGGAACTAGAAAATGCGTCACGCACGTGGTTACCGCCGCCTGAACCGCACACATGAGCACCGCAAGGCTCTGTTTGCAAACATGGCCGGCTCGCTCATCGAACATGAGCAGATCAAGACAACTCTGCCCAAGGCAAAAGAATTGCGCCCGATCATCGAAAAGCTGGTCACTCTGGGCAAGCGCGGCGACCTGCACGCCCGCCGTCAGGCCGCATCGCAGCTGAAAGAAGACAAAGACGTCGCAAAGCTGTTCGAGGTTCTGGGCCCCCGCTATGCCGAGCGTCAGGGCGGCTATGTCCGTATCCTAAAGGCAGGCTTCCGTTATGGTGACATGGCTCCGATGGCGATCATCGAGTTCGTCGACCGTGACGTCGACGCCAAAGGCGCAGCCGACAAGGCCCGCGTTGCTGCCGAAGACGCAGCCGCCGACGAAGAATAAGTCAAAAACATCTTTTTTTTCAAACCCCTGCGCACCTTGCGCGGGGGTTTTCTTTTTGGTTGATCGTACCTGACATTTTGACTGTTGGCCCTTATGGTCATGTGAAAGTCATTGCTAGGATCGAAGCACGTCGCTTTGGAAAACGGTTTTATGGCCAACACAAAAACCGCCGGGTACTCTGGCAAGCCGCTGTCGCAGAAGCTTGGGTTCAAACCGGGCTGGTCGGTTCGCTTGGTGAACCCGCCAGCATACTATCCGCAGCTCGTTGCGGACGCCCAAGACGTTCGTTTCGCCCCCGATATGGCCGAACCTGACGCGGTGCATCTATTCCTGCATGGCGGGGAAAACATCGGCCAAATCGCGTCTGAACAGATAGGTATCCTGCGCGAAGGCGGGATGCTTTGGGTGTCCTGGGCAAAAAAGTCTTCAAAACTGCATTCCGGCATTACCGAAGACGATCTCCGCACCGCAATTCTGCCGCTGGGTTGGGTCGATGTGAAAGTCTGTGCCGTAGACACAGACTGGTCAGGCCTCAAGTTCCTGCGCCGAAAGGGCTGAGTCCCGCGCTTGCATTCACGCGAACATCGCCGCATATCCCAATGGAAGTCTGCTAATGGGATCGACAATGCTCCGCCTGATACTCATCGTTTTTTCATTCCTGACGCCTCCATTCGCCGCCGCCGAAACCCGGGTGCCGCAGTCGCAGACAGAAATATCAATGGGGTTCGCCCCGGTCGTCAAACAGGCCTCGCCCGCCGTGGTCAACATCTATGCCAAGATCATCCGGCAGGGGCGATCTAACCCGTTGTTTTCAGATCCATTTTTTCGCGATTTTTTTGGCGGGGATTTCGGAGCACCGCGTCCCCGGGTGCAGAACTCGCTGGGGTCGGGCGTCATCCTGTCAGAGGACGGCTATGTCGTGTCCAACTTTCACGTTGTCGGAATGGCGTCGGAAATACAGGTCGTGACCACGGACCGGCGCGAGTTTACCGCCGAAGTGGTGCTGGGAGACGAAGAGAGCGACATCGCAATCCTGCGCCTGCAAGGCGCCGAAGGATTGCCATTCCTGAGACTGCGCGATTCTGATCACGTCGAGGTGGGAGAATTGACACTTGCCATCGGTAACCCTTTCGGGGTGGGTCAGACTGTGTCCTCCGGCATCATCTCGGGCCTTGCGCGATCCGGGACAGCAACCGGGAATGCGCGGGGGTATTTCATTCAAACCGACGCACCGATCAATCCCGGCAATTCCGGCGGTGCTTTGATTGACGTTAATGGCAATCTCATCGGTATCAACACCTCGATCCTCAGCCGCTCGGGCGGGTCGAACGGGATCGGATTTGCCATTCCGGCCAATCTGGTGACGGAATTCCTGCGTCAGGCGCGGGCCGGGAACGAGACATTCGTACGCCCCTGGGCCGGAATGGCCGGCCAGCCGATGAACGCCGATATTGCCGAGTCTCTGGGACTGGCGCTACCAGAGGGCGTGGTGATTTCGGACCTGCACCCTGAAAGCCCCATTGCCAAGGCCGGGTTCCGCGTGGGGGATGTAATCACCCATGTCGACGGGCAAGAGGTCAACTCGCCCTCCGAGATGAAGTTCCGCATGTCCGTGTCCGGGATTGGTGGTGTTTCGAAGATGACCCGCCTGCGTGGCGGCGAGAGGGTAGAGATTGAGGTAGCGATGACCGATGCTCCCGACGAACCGCCCGCCGAGGAAACGGTACTGGACAAACGGACGGCGCTACCTGGCCTGACTGTAGCGCGCCTCAACCCGGCGGTGATCTCTCGGCTTGGCCTGCCGTTGTCATTGGACGGCGTGGTCGTGCTTGACCCCGGGGCTTTTGGCGCCCGAGCGGGTTTACAGCCGGGCGACATTCTGGGGGCGGTAAACGGCGAAGAGGTAAAGCGCCCCGACGACGTGCGTCAGGCCTTGACCGATACCGGGCGCCGCGTCCGCATTGATCTGCAGCGACGTGGGCAGTGGGTGTCGCTGCGGTTCAGGATCTGAGCCGTGGCAGACCTGTTCGACACTGGCGCAAAGGAACCTGCGACCGAGCCCCCACGGCCATTGGCCGACCGGCTGCGGCCAAAGTCGCTTGGCGAGGTGATCGGACAAGAGCAGGTGTTGGGGCCGGATGCCCCGCTGGGGGTGATGCTAGCCTCGGGCAGTTTGTCGAGCCTTATATTCTGGGGTCCACCCGGTGTGGGCAAGACCACCATTGCGCGGCTTCTGGCACAGGAAACGGATCTGCATTTCGTTCAGATCAGCGCGATTTTCACCGGTGTACCAGATCTCAAGAAGGTGTTTGAGGCGGCGAAGATTCGGCGTCAGAACGGGCAGGGCACCTTACTGTTCGTCGACGAGATCCACCGGTTCAACAAGGCCCAGCAGGACGGATTCCTGCCGCATATGGAGGATGGCACTATCCTGCTTGTCGGGGCGACGACCGAGAACCCGTCATTCGAGCTGAACGCTGCCGTACTTAGTCGTGCGCAGGTTCTGGTGCTGGAACGGTTGGGTCTGGCCGATCTGGAACGATTGACTCAACGCGCGGAAAAGGAACTGGGCCGCGCCTTGCCGCTGACGGGTACGGCGCGCGAGGCACTGCAGGAAATGGCTGACGGAGACGGGCGCGCATTGCTGAACCTGACCGAACAGGTCGCGGCCTGGAAAGTGGACGGCCCGCTCGATGTCGATGCATTGGCCAACCGACTGATGCGACGAGCGGCGAAATACGACAAGTCGGGGGATGAGCATTACAATCTGATCTCGGCATTGCACAAATCGGTGCGGGGGTCGGACCCGGACGCTGCCCTTTACTGGTTCGCGCGGATGCTGACCGGTGGAGAAGATCCGCGTTATCTTGCCCGCAGGATTACCCGCATGGCGGTCGAAGATATCGGTCTGGCCGATCCGCAAGCGCAATCGATCTGCCTGCATGCGTGGGAAACCTACGAACGGCTCGGCTCGCCCGAAGGCGAGTTGGCCCTGGCGCAGGCCGTCGTCTATCTGGCACTGGCACCGAAATCGAACGGGGCCTATGTCGGTTACAAGGCGGCGATGAAACTAGCCAAGCAGTCAGGCAGTGAACCCCCGCCCAAGCACATCCTGAACGCGCCGACGTCGTTGATGAAAGATCAGGGGTACGGCGCAGGATATGCTTATGACCACGACGCCGAAGATGGATTCTCGGGACAGAACTACTTCCCTGACGGGATGAAGCGACCGGTTTTGTACCAGCCGGTCGAACGTGGTTTTGAGCGTGAGTTGAAAAAGCGGCTGGACTATTTTTCCAAGTTGCGGACTCAGCGGAACCAAAGCTGAACTGGATCTGACCGAACCCATCTGGGCTTGACTTCACGGGCGTCGCGCGCGAGAGCAACGCCAATGTTTTCTTCGGTTCTGCATGTAGCGCTTGGCGGCGCGATCGGGGCGACGCTCCGTTACCTCACCGGCGTGGGTGTGATGCGCGCGCTTGGTCCGCAGGAGTTTCCTGTGGCGATCATTCTGGTCAACGTGATTGGCTCGTTCCTGATGGGTATGTTTGTCGTGGCCGCGGCGCACCGCGGACTGCATTACCTTAGCCCGTTTGTCGTGACTGGCTTGATGGGCGGGTTCACCACCTTCTCGGCTTTTTCGCTTGAGGCAGTGACGCTGTATGAACGCGGCGCTGTGGTATACGCGGTATTGTATGTCGGGCTGTCGGTGATCCTGTCCCTGTCGGCACTGGCTGTTGGGCTTTTTGTTGCACGGGAGATGTGGGCATGAGCGTTCAGTTGATCACCATCGGGCAAGAGGATGCCGATCAGCGCATTGACCGTTGGCTTCGCCGGGTGTTCCCGCATGTGGGGCAGGGCCGGATCGAAAAGATGTGCCGAAAGGGCGAATTGCGGGTCGACGGCGGGCGAGTCAAGGCTTCGACCCGGTTGGCCGCCGGACAGGTCGTGCGGGTGCCGCCGCTGCCGGATGCCGACCAGAAACCGATCGTTCAAAGATCACGTGTTTCGGATGCGGATGCAAAGATGATCCAGTCGTGCGTGATCTATCGCGACGATCACGTTCTGGCGCTCAACAAACCGGCAGGCCTGCCGGTGCAGGGCGGCAGCGGACAAACCCGGCATGTGGATGGTCTGGCCGAGGCGCTGAGATTTGGCTATCAGGAAAACCCCCGGTTGGTTCACCGGCTGGACAAGGACACGTCGGGTGTTTTGTTGCTGGCGCGGACGCGCGAGGCGGCCAAGGGTCTGACCGCTGCCTTTCGCCACCGCAACACGCGCAAGATCTATTGGGCCTTGGTCGCTGGTGTGCCAACCCCTTATCTGGGCGAGATCAAGACCGGGCTGGTCAAGGCGCCGGGTCACGGCAAGCAAGGTGAAGGCGAAAAGATGATTGCCGTGCATCTGAAAGAGATCGACAGCACACCGGGTGCCAAGCGGGCGCACACACTATACGCCACACTTTATCGGGTGGCCGGGCGTGCATCCTGGGTCGCAATGGAGCCGGTCACGGGCCGCACACATCAGCTGCGCGCGCATATGGCGGCAATCGGGCATCCGATAGTCGGGGACGGAAAGTACGGAGGCTCCGGGCAAGAAAATTTGGGCGATGGCTGGGGCGCGCAACTTGGCGGTATCATCAGCAAGAAACTGCATCTGCACGCACGTCAGCTTTCGTTCGAGCATCCGGTGACCCACAAACCGACGACTGTCACGGCCGATCTCCCGGAGCATATGAAGGAGAGCTGGACCACATTCGGCTGGACCGAAGATCTGGCAGCCGAGGACCCGTTTGAGGCATTGCAATGACCGGTTCATTGCGACTGATCCTGTTCGATGTGGACGGCACGCTGGTGGACAGTCAGGGCTCCATCGTGGCCGCAATGAATGCTGCCTTCCAAGCGTTGTCACTTCCCGCACCCGATCGAACAGCGACCTTGTCCATTGTTGGGTTGTCCCTGCCGCAAGCCATGGCGCGTCTGGCGCCGGAGTACTCTGACAAGATTTGGCACAACCTTGTCGAAGGCTACAAAGAGGCCTATCACGCGCATCGCCTTGCGCAGGGTGCAGCAAGCTCGCCGCTCTATCCCGGCGCGGTTGACGCTTTGCAAGCGCTGCACTCGGTCCCCGAGTTTTTGCTTGGCGTGGCGACAGGGAAATCCCAACGAGGATTGGACGTGTTGCTGGAAGCGCATGGGCTGAATAGCTTTTTCGTCACCCGTCAGGTCGCAGATCACCATCCGTCGAAACCTCATCCTTCGATGATCGACACTGCACGGCGGGAAACGGGCGTCGATGCCGCCTCGACGGTCATGATCGGCGACACCAGTTTCGATATGGAGATGGCCCGGGCGGCAAATGTTGCAGGGGTTGGTGTAAGCTGGGGGTATCACGACAGATCAACCCTGTCACAAGCTAATCAAGTCATCGATGGTTTTGATCAACTCCCCTCTGCCCTGGGAAATATCTGGAACTGAATACATGAGCGATTGGAAACCGAAGCGGTTTTGGAAAGAAAGCGCCGTAGTTGAGGTCGAAGGCGGATTTACAGTCGAACTCGACGGTCGGCGGGTGAAAACTCCGGCCAAATCTGGGCTGGTAATGCCAACTGCAGGCATGGCCAGTGAAGTGGCCAGGGAGTGGGATGAACAGGAAACCGTGGTCGATCCAAACACGATGCCGTTTACGCGTTCGGCCAATGCGGCAATCGATAAGGTGCATCATCAACATGCCGAGGTTGCGGACATGTTGGCCGCCTATGGCGATTCGGATTTGCTATGTTATCGGGCAGACCAACCCGAATCTCTGGTCGCAAGGCAGGCTGCACAGTGGGACCCGGCGCTCGATTGGGCAAAAAGTGATCTCGGTGTGAGACTTGTGCCGGTTGTCGGTGTCGTTCACCAGCCACAATCTGTTACTGGGCTAGAGGAGCTCGGTGAAAAAGTTCATCGGATGAACGACTTTCAGTTAGCAGCGTTTCACGATCTTGTGAGCCTTTCAGGTTCGCTGATTCTCGGGTTTGCAGCTGCCCGGAATTGGCGCGATCCGGATGAGATTTGGCGCATTTCGCGGTTGGATGAACTTTGGCAGGAAGAGCAGTGGGGTCCCGACGAGGAAGCGCTGAAACACGCGGAAGTAAAGCGCTTGGCGTTTTTGCACGCTAAGCGGTTCTATGATCTCGCAGAATAGGTGGAAGCTTTCTGCCAAAACTGATTGACCCAAGGTCAATCGATACCAAAGCGTTATCGATTTCCCATATACTGGTCTTGACGTTTCTTGACGAATGGGACCAAACTTGAGCCCACTAAAGGGGAGAGACCTTTTGGGTAACCTTTCCGGCAAATGGGATTGCCGGTTGAACCGCCTCGGTAAGGGGTGGAAAATCAGGAAGAGGTAAATATGAAAAAATCCGTAATTTTGGGCGCGGCTACGGTTGCCGGTCTGGCTGCAGGTGCCGCAGCGGCAGGAACCATGGACGACGTCAAGGCGCGTGGCAAGCTGAACTGCGGTGTGACCACCGGTCTCGTTGGCTTTGCAGCGCCTGATGCAAATGGGGAGTGGAAAGGCTTTGACGTGGCCGTGTGCCGCGCTGTGGCAGCCGCAGTACTCGGCGATGCCAATGCCGTTGAATTCGTGCCGACCACTGGTAAAACCCGCTTTACCGCCCTGGCATCGGGCGAAATCGACATGCTGGCGCGCAACACCACTTGGACCTTCAGCCGTGACGTCGACCTCAAGTTCGAATTCACCGGGATCAACTATTATGACGGTCAAGGCTTTATTGTGCCTAAAGCGCTGGGCGTAAGCTCGGCCAAGGAACTGGACGGGGCGACCGTTTGTATCCAGACCGGCACCACAACCGAGCTGAACCTGGCGGATTTCTTCCGCTCGAACAACATCAGCTATGAGCCGGTTCCGATCGAAACCAACGCGGAAGGCCAGCAACAGTATCTGGCGGGCGCCTGTGATGCCTACACCACCGACGCGTCTGGCTTGGCAGCCACCCGCGCCACTTTCGAAA
>NZ_JBXWSF010000090.1:0-15494 GCF_059613285.1 Ruegeria sp. BHSB058
GGCGAAACCCTTGGCATTGTCGGAGAGTCGGGCTGCGGAAAATCCACGCTCGCGCGGATGCTCGTCGGTCTCCTGCCGCCCAGCTCCGGCACGATCGAGATCAATGGCGAACCACTGGACAACGCCGATCCGGCCTTGTTCGGGCGGAAGATCCAATATGTGTTCCAGGACCCGATCAGCAGCCTCAACCCGCGCAAGACGATCCGTCAGATCATGGAAGCGCCGTTGAAGCACCTTCACAACATGCCCGCGGCGGCCCGTGCGGACCGCATACGGGAGATCTTTGCCGCAGTGAACCTGCGCGAGGAATTTCTGGATCGCTATCCGCATGAGTTCTCGGGCGGGCAGGCGCAGCGGATCGGCATTGCCCGCGCACTGGCCGCGGATGCGCGGATCCTCATCCTCGACGAACCCGTTTCGGCGCTGGACGTGTCGGTGCAGGCGCAGGTTCTGAACCTGCTGGCCGATTTGAAGCAGCAATTCGGTCTGACCTATCTGTTCATCAGCCACGACCTTGCCGTGGTCGAGGCGGTCAGCGACCGGGTCGCGGTGCTCTATTTCGGCGCGGTGGTCGAGGTCGGCCCGGCGGACCAGGTCTTTGCGCATCCCAAGCATCCCTATACCAAGCTTCTGGCTGAAAGTGCGCCTGTGGTCGGACGCCCGTTGACCGCGCCGGAGGGGCGGGAAACCGAATTGCCAGACCCGCTGAACCCGCCAAAAGGCTGCGCCTTCCGGGCGCGGTGTGCCTTTGCCAGCGACTTATGCGAGCGCGAAGCGCCGCGTCTTGAAAAGCAGTCAGATGGTGTGTGGACAGCCTGCTACCACCCCCTCGCAGACTCAAAGTAGGTAACGAGGTTTTCGGGGTCGCGTGGCGATCCAAAGCGGTTGAGGGCGTCCAGATTGTCGTTTCCTTATGGAAACCCGGGTCTCTTGGGTTGAATGTCCACATTCCTTTCTTCTGAACAACGAGCGTTGATTTGCTCGTGCAGCAAAGACACAGCTGCGTGCGCACGCAGCACGAAATAGCAATAGCAATCATGGGCTCAGTCGTTGAATCCGCCGCCCCCGGGCGGAATGCCCGCTGTCGATTAACCAACGGCGCGCAATCATCTTGAAGGTTCGAAATATCCGTGCATTTGCAGATGTTTTTCAGGCAAGTGCTGAAACCTTGCGAAAGGCCGGTCTCGAAGCGCGATGGTGTCGCGGATCGCTGCGGCACCGCATGGCGGGAGAGAGCCCAGACCTACTGATGCAGCACAGAGCGCTAATGATTACAAATGCGTGTGAAGCAGACGTTGTCGCAGGTCATGACGCAAGAAGCAGTCGTTTCTGCTGGTCTGTCGATGCCGCGATGGGGTAAGCATCATGGCAATTCGCAAAACTGGCACGTAGAAAGAAGGGCCGGTCACTTCCATTCCTTGGTTTCCCGAGCGAATTCTTCGAGGTAGTCGACCAATGCGTTTGAAGCGGCAATGGCCGCCGTCGTGTCTCCGTTTGCGACATCAAGCAGCAACCGAGCGTGCAGCTCGGCCGCAATGTTGAAGTCTTCTTTCTTCATGTGGAAAATCCAGAAACGGCGCGACAATCCCTGGACAACACGCATCGTTTTCTTTGAAAATTCGTTGTGACATGCCTCGACAACCAGGTCATGGGCCGTTCTAACAGCCGACAGGGCCTGGGGACGCGAGGCAGGCGGAGCCTTACTGACTTCTAACAACTCTTCACCGAAGGTCCTCATGATCTGCCGGTCCTCTTCTGTGGCCCGGATTGCCGCATATTCGGCGGCAAAGTTCTGCAAGGGGCGCCGAATTTCGAGCAACCGCAACTGAACATCCGGTTCCACTTCGGTAATCTGAATGCCACGGCGTTGCTTGATGACCACAAGGCCCTCGAATTCGAGGCGCTGCAATGCCTCGCGCACGGGGGTTCGGCCGAATCCGACGACTTCAGCAAGCTCTTTTTCGGAATACATCACGCCCGGCTTCAACTCGGTCAGGACGATCATTTCCTCAAGCTTCTGAAAGGTGGCCTCGGCGTCTGAAAGGGTTTTCACGGTCTTGTCCATATCTCTATATTTGCCTGCAATCCCCATGCCTTGTCCACTTCATCCGACCCAAATCAGGAAAATGGCAGCTCGCACAGGGTGCCGCCAAGCACACGCCCCTCTTTTCGCACCTCGACATGGTCGCCCGGGCGATACACCCGGGAAACCAGAGCGAAGCCGATGTTTTGGCCAAGCTTGCGCGACCAGGTGCCGTTGGTCATGTCACCGACCTTGATCCCACCAACCTGGATGTCGTACCACCGCGCATGGTTCGGCGACGGCATTTCGCCCTCAAGAACCACACCCAGCTGGTGACGCCTTGGACCCTCGTCCTTGATCCGGCGAAGTGCCTTGATGCCGATCACGCCGTCATCCACGTCCAGATCAACATACTTGCCAAGCCGGACCTCGAAAGGGTTGGTCGCATCATCGGAATCCCCACCGTAGGACAAAAGGCCGCTTTCGATCCGTTCACAGGGGTTTGGGTATCCCGGACCGATCCCGAATGGCGCGCCCGCCTCACGCACGATGTTCCAAAGCTCGGTTCCGCGGGATCCGTCCATCAGGTAAATCTCAAAGCCGCCTTGTTTCGAGAATCCGGATCGGGCGATCTTGACCGGAATGCCGCCGATCTCGGCATCGCCGAACCAGAAGTATTTCAGGTTCCGCACCCAATCCCCGAAGATCGACGCCACGACATCTGCCGCCATCGGGCCCTGAACGGCCATCGGCGAAACGTCGGGTTCGGTGATGTCCACCTCAAATCCGCGTTCGGCAGCGATGCAGCGCGCCCAAAGTTTGACGTCACTGTCCGCGATCGAGAACCAGAACAGTTCGTCGTCCAGCTTGTTGACAACCGGGTCATTGATAAGAGTTCCGGCGTGATTGCACATCGGTACATACTTGCCTTGGCCAACCACCTGTCCGGAAAGATCGCGCGGAGAAAGGATCTGTGCGAGACGCGCAGCGTCGCGTCCCTTGATCTGAACCTGCCTCTGGCCGCCTACGTCCCACATGCTGACACCGTTCATCAACCGGTCATATTCCGCATCGGCATCGCCATATCCCAGTGGGATCAGCATCTGGTTATAGGGCGTGAATGAGGTGACGCCTTCTGCAAGGGTTGCCTCGTAATAGGGCGATGGGCGCAAGCGGGTATGAGGGGCGATTTCCGGCATCTTGGGGCCTTTTGCTTTCCGGTCAAACCGGGTTTGGTTGAAAGTGGTTTTTGAAGGTCTGGCGCAACGCCTGACGGTCGAGCTTGCCCAGCACCGTTCGAGGCAACGCTTTGAGAGTGACGACATCATCCGGAAGCTGCCATTTCGCGAACCGACCGGTTGACATGAGCTCTCGAGAAATTCGCTCGATCTCGATCGCTTCTCCGGCCACGGCCACGCAGAGGGGTCGTTCTCCCCATCGCGGATGTTGCACACCGATGACGACGCATTCCTCCACTCCGGCGATCTGCGAAATCTGCCTCTCCAGCGCGGCTGGGGAAACCCACTCGCCGCCGGACTTGATCAGGTCCTTCTTGCGGTCCTG
Source organism: Ruegeria sp. BHSB058 (assembly GCF_059613285.1). Lineage (NCBI taxonomy): Bacteria > Pseudomonadati > Pseudomonadota > Alphaproteobacteria > Rhodobacterales > Roseobacteraceae > Ruegeria > Ruegeria sp. BHSB058. The sequence continues at coordinate 3,587 of NZ_JBXWSF010000090.1, forward strand.
CAGGTGCAGGGTGCCGGTTCGGTCAATCTCGGCCGTATCACCGGTTGCGAACCAACCGGCCTGTCGCGCCGAGCCCTTTTGGCCGTGATACCGCTCGACGACACACGGGCCGCGAACCAGCAGTTCCTGCGTTCCATCTTCGGACTCTGCCAGCGAAAGTTCGGTCAGCGGCAGCGGCTGGCCCTGCATTGGCGGGACCTCGCCTACTTCGGGCGGCAAGTGCTGCATCGTCGCCGCACTCAGCGTTTCCGTCATGCCCCAGCACAGCATGGAGGTGACACCTGCCGCCCTGAGGATCGACAAGGTTTCAGAACGCGGTGCCGTGCCGCCCATCAGGATACGCAGCCCGGTGAGGTTTGCCTTTCGCAAGGCGATTTCCGGGGCAATGCGGGCAATCACCTCGGGAACGGCGCCGGTGAAGGTGATCTTCTGCTGGGTCAGGATGTCCGGAACTTGATCTGCCTGGATCGGCCCTGAAAGCACCGAGATATCCGCCCCGCACATGAATGCCGAATAGGGAACACCCCAGCCTGCGCCGTGGCAGAAAGGAACCATGAGCAGCACATTGTCGGAATGACTGATGCCGTAGCCATCGACCATTGCCTCGGTCAGGGCGTGCAGCGTCAGCGCGCGGTGAGAATAGCCGACACCTTTGGGCCGCCCCGTGGTGCCACTGGTATAACAGAGCACGGCTGGGGCATTTTCATCGGTTACCGCAGCCTCAATCGCATCAGGGTTCGGCGGGCCAGACCCCAGAAGGGCATCGAAACTGGTGACGTCTCCGCCCGCACCTTCACTCAGAGACAAGATATCCAGATCAGGGCGGGCCTTGCGCAATTCAGCAAGCAAATCGGCGAATTCGGCATCAATGAACAATAAGCGGTCGTCAGCGTCTTCAAGGATATAGGCGATTTCCTCGACCGGCAGACGCGTGTTGATGGCGTGGAACACGCCGCCCGCCAGCGGCACGGCCCACATCAGCTGCAAATGCCGAATTCCGTTTGCGGCGAGCGTCGCAACCCGTTGGCCGGGTTCGAGACCACGCGCCTGCAACGCGTTTGCCAAGGCAAGAACATCGTGGGCGAACTGATCATAGCTTTGTTCGACAACCGATCGGTCCGGACCAAAGCACCGTATGCGGCGCCCGGTACCGATGGTACGGCCGCGCTCGAAAAGTCGATAAAGTGTCAGTGGATCGGTCATTCCATTCTTTCCACAATACCCTCAGACCATGCCGAACTTCCGAAGCGTGGCTTGTGCGGCTCCGGTTGCGAGACAACGCTCGAATGACGCCATCGCGCGGTCGTCCATCTCAACCGCATCCCGGTCAATCGGCCCCGCGCACAGCTGTTTGGTTGCCGCAACCGCGTGGGCCGGTAGCGCAGCCAGCCGGGTGGCATAGTCGAGTGCGGCCTTGGCCGCGCTGCCTTCGGCCAGGAAGTCCGCTAACCCGATCCGATATGCGGTTTCACCGGAAAACCCTTCTGCCCCCCAAAGGATATGCCGCGCCGTATAGGCCCCCAGTCGCGCCTGCATCGCGGCAATGCCATAGGCGGCGTTCCAGCCGATGGGAACCTCTGGAAGGGCCCATTTTGCATCCGCGCTGGAAAAAACCACGTCACAGGATGCAGCATAGACCGCGCCACCGCCGATGGCGTACCCGTCGACAGCGGCAATGATCGGTTTCGGGTGACGATTGAAGCTGCGGGCCAGCGCCGCCATTTCGCGTTCGTCTGCGATCATTTCTCCGACGCTCTGACCGGAGAGAGCCTTGAGATCGCTGCCTGCTCCGAAGCCATGCGAATATCCCTGCAAAACAATTGCATTGACACCTTCATCGCGGGCGGCGCGCTCTAGCGCCCCGGCCAGCGCCCGTGTCACTGCAAGATCCATTGAATTGCGCCGCTCGGGCCGGTCCAGCGCCAGGGTCAGAACCGCCCCGTGATCGATCTCGCGCAGGCCTTCCGTCATCAGATTTTCACTCCAAACCGGGCATATGAGGCCCTGGCGACCTCGTGCTTGCAGCTTTCATGAAACATCTGGTTGGCCATCAGATCGAGCACCTGGCTGTTTTCACCCGCCGCCGGTGCACAAAGCCGCTTGGTCGCCGTAACGGCGTGTTCCGGCAGTGCCGTGAGCTTGGTCGCGTATTCGTGCGCTGCCTCGGCCGCGCGGCCCTCGGCAAGGAAATCCGCCAATCCCAGACGAACGGCTTCTTCGCCATCGAACGGATCGACGCCCCAGCAGACATGGCGGGTCACATAAGGCCCGCAACGGGCGAGGAATGCCTGGACACCCCAGCCGGGGTTCCAGCCCAACGCCACCTCGGGCAAATGCCAGCGGGCGTTCTTCGCAGTGAAAACCACGTCGCAGGACACCGTGAACACCATGCCGCCGCCCATGGTGAACCCGTCCACCGCCGCGATCACCGGCGTATCCATGAAACAGAACGAGCGGGCCACGGCAGCTTTTTCACGTTCTGCCGCGGAGATCTGGTCGAGGTTGAACGTGGCGAGTTCCTTCAGGTCGCTGCCGGCACAGAAGCCATGTTCCTTGCCGCGCAGGATAATCGCCTTGATCTCCGGGTCGCGGTCCAGTTCCGCCGTGACCTCGGCGATCCTGTGGGCAAGCCCGAGGCTCATGGCGTTGCGGACCTCGGGGCGGTCGATGGACAACGTGGCGACAGCGCCATCACGGGTGATTTCGAGCATGAAGGTTTTCCTTTACGTGAAGAGTTTCGGATCCATCGGGGGGATTTGATCGGGCACGCGCACCGGCGCAAAGCCCATCAAGTCGAGCACCTGGGCTTTCGGGTCGATCCCCGGGGCAACTTCGAGAAGTTCCAGACCGTCCGGCGTCACCGCAAAGACGGCACGTTCGGTGACAAAATGGGCGGTCTGACCACGCTCACGCACACCGGTCAGCAGCGGGTAGGTGATCTGTTCGACACTTGAGACGAATTTCGAAACCTTGCCTTCCTGCAGGATCGTCAGCTTGCCCCCTGTGGCGTCGACCTTCAGCCCGCCGGTGGTGAAGGTGCCGTTGAAGATCAGGTTGGTGGCGTTGTGTGCGATGTCGATGAACCCGCCCGATCCGGGATTGGCGCTCCCGAATTTCGAGACGTTGATATTGCCCTCAGCATCAAACTGGGCAAAGGCCAGCGCGCAGGTTTTGCACAGGCCCGCATGGATCGCATCAAACTGGGTTACGCCATCAAGCAGGGCATCGGGGTTGTAATTGGCCGAGAACTGCCAGCCCGAGGTGACGATGCCTCCGTATGAGCCGTGCTCGGTGGTGGAGGGGTAGTCATAGATGCCATCGCCATCGAACCGGCCTTCGGTGGCAAAGATCGTCGGGATCGAGGACGAGGCGCCGAACCCGTAGATCGTCAGTTCATTTTTATTGATCATGCTGGCAGAACGGCGGGCAATCACCGTCGGCGCACCGGGTTTCAGCGGTTGCAGCTCGCGCGGGTCCATCCGCGTCTGGCCCAGGAACCGGGCGTCGTCCTGAATGCCGGTGACCAGTTGCTGGTCAGGATCGACCACCACTTGATCGACCAGGACCCCGGGCACCTTGACCATATGCGCATGGCGCTCGCCGGGTTCATAGGTGCGCTTGACCTGGGCAATCACCTTGCCGCCGCAGGCCTTGACCGCCAGCGCGATCGCCAGGTTGGACGACACCAGGGGATCGTCCTCAAAACACAGGTTGCCGTGTTTGTCGGCCGACGTTGCCCGGATGATGCCGTAATCGAGATGCTGGCTCGGAAAGAAAAGGTGCGGCTTGCCGCGGAAATCGACCTTTTCGACAATGTCTTCGGTGGTACGCGGTGTGACCTTGCCGCCATCCAGATCGGGGTCGACAAAGGTGCCGATGCCGACCTCGGTCAGATATCCGGGGCTGCGCCGCGCAATCTCGCGCAGCCAATGCATCATGACGCCGATATGAAAGGTGTAGGCCTCGATCTTGTTGGCCCGGACCTGCCCCATCGACCGGGGGCGTTCGCCGGTCTTCGGATCGGGCGGGTTGATGAACGACCCGGTGATCAACCGCTTGGTCATGCCGTCGTGCATCAGGTTATCAATGCCCTTGATCGCGCCGTTGTCGCCCCCGAAGCAGGGGACATAAAGCGTCAGATCGCCCGGCGCACCGGTATCAAGGTAACGCTGCCCCAAGCTGCGCAGCAGCTTTTCCGGGACGATCCAGCCGATGACGCCAACGATGGCCAGCGTGGCACCGGACGGAATGTCGGCAACGGCGGTTTCGAATTCGGTGATCTTACTCATGGGATCCTCACATCAACACGGATGGCAGCCAGAGGGCGATTTGCGGAAAGGCGATCAGCAGTCCGATGGCCAGCGCCTGCAGGAAGATGAACGGCCAGAATGAGCTGTAGATGTCGCCCATCGTGATGTCGTCGGGTGCGACACCTTTCAGGTAGAATGCGGCCGGGCCGAAGGGCGGCGTCAGATAGGACATCTGCATGTTCATGGTGAACAGAACGCCGAACCAGATCGGGTCATAGCCGAAGCCGATGATGATCGGCACGAAGATAGGCATGGTCAGAAGCAGGATGCCGATCCAGTCCATGAACATGCCAAGCACAAAGAGGATCAGCATCATCACGATCAGGATCGCCAGCGGCGACCAGTCGAGCCCGTTGATGGCCGAGGTGACATAGGCCGCACCGCCGAAGAAATTGTAGACGCCGATGAGGGCGGTTGCGCCGAACACGATCCACATGATCATGCCACAGATGCGCAGGGTCTGATTGCAGACGTCCCGGATGAGACCGAGCGAGAAGGTGCCCTTGACCGCGGCCGAGATCAGCGCGCCGATGACACCCATGGCGGCGGCTTCGATAAAGGACGTGATGCCGGTATAGATACAGGTCAGCACCCAGGCGGCCACGGCGACAGGCAAGATGGCACCACGCATAACCGCCATCTTCTCGGCGCGTGGCATGTCGCGTTCTTCAGGCGGAAGCGGCGGCGCCTTGTCCGGCCAGATCGTCGCCGTCACCATGACATAGACCACATATAGGCCGGCCAGCATCAAGCCGGGCAGTAGCACGGCAAGGAACAGCTCACCCACACCAGTATCCGTGGTCAGCCCATAAACGATCAGCACGATCGACGGCGGGATCATCGTACCGAGGGACCCCCCGGCACAAACAACGCCCACGGCCAATTTCTTGTCGTATCCGCGTTTCAGCATTTCCGGCAGGGCGATCAGGCCCAAGAGGACGATCTCGCCGCCGATGATGCCGGACATTGCGGCCAGCAGAACCGAAACCGCCAGTGTCTGAACCGCCAGTCCGCCGCGTATCTTGCCGCCCAGCATCGACATGGCACGAAACAGATCGTTGGTGACCCCTGATTTCTCCAGAACCAGCCCCATCATCACGAAGAGCGGCACCGCCACGAAGGAAAAATCCGCCATCAGATCGTAGATGCGGGTGGCGATGAGGCTGAGACCCGTCGGGCCGAACTCCATCAGGATCAGGGCTGCGGCCATGATCCCCGTGGAAAAGGCCAGCGGCACGCCCGCGAACAATAAAAACAGGATGCCGATGACAAGGATCAGCGTGATCAGTCCGATACCCATGATCCTATGCCACCAGGCGTTTCATCGAACGGAAGATTTGCGTCACGGCGATCACGCACATGATGCCCGCGCTGACCAGCAACACGGATTTCAGGATCATCGGCAAGGGCGAGTCCCAACTGGTTCCGGTTGTTTCATTGAGTTTGATCGACAGGCGTGCATTGACCCATGCGCCATAGCCCACCAATGCCAGATACGCTGCGGCAACGATGGCCGCCAGCAAGTCCAGCCACCGCTGCACCCGCTCAGGCACGTTGTCGTAGATCGCGGTAATCCTGATATGGCTGCCTTCGTAAAGCACAACGATGCCGCCAATCGCGAAACAGCCCCCAACCAGCATGACGACCATGTCCTGCACCCAAATCCGCGGTGCATTAAAGCCGTAACGCATCACCACCTCAAAGCCGATGATGGCGACGCAGATGGCAAAGCCATAGCTGGCAATCTCGACCGGTTTCAGCACCCAGGGGAGAGACGGGCTGCGCGCATCGGGCTCTGGCAGTTCCATGGTGGTCCTCGAAGAAAAAAGCCGGGCCGATCACGGCCCGGCAGTTGGAAGAGATCAGTCGATCTGACCGATGGATTTCAGCCAGGCGATCTGGCTTTCGTAGACTTCCTGGGCGTGGGGGCTTTTTGCCGCCGTTGCTGCCCAGATTTCCTGTGCAGCCGCGCGGAACTTGGCGCGTTCTTCCGGCGCCCAGTCGATCAGGGTGATGCCCTTTTCTTCGGCCGCCGCCAGCACCTCGGCGTCTGCCTTTTCGAAAGTCTGAAGCATATCAAGCGCCAACGTCCGCACACCAAGTTCTAGAAGGGTCTGGGTTTTGGCATCCAGGCTGTTCCAGGTTTCGAGATTCATCGATACGTCGCCCATCGGGATCGAGTGGATGCCCGGATAGATCGCGTAGGGTGCGACATTATGCAGGCCCGCGCCGTCGTTGATCGAAATCGTCGACCAGTCCGTGGCCGAGATCACACCCTTTTCGAGCGAGGTGTAAACCTCGGAACCGTGCACCGAAACGGGCGCCGCTCCGATTGCCCGGAAAAGATCGGAAGACGGCCCCTCAGGCATTCGTATCTTCACGCCTTCAAATTCGGCAACCGTACGGATCGGTTCCTTCATGGGGATGGATTCCACGCCCCACGGCACCGGCCCGATAAAGTATAGCCCATGCTCGGCATAGATATTGCGGGCCAGTTCAAGGCCACCGCCCTGATAGTACCAGGTGAGAAACTGATAGACGTTGGAATAGCCCGCGTTCATTTCGCACAGCAGGCCGAAGGCCGCGTCGACACCGGCATAGTAGCATGGCGTGCTCTTTTGCATATCGAGAATGCCCGAGCCTACGGCCTGCAGCGTCTGGTTGTGGGCGACAATGGCCTTGTTGGGAAGGACAGTGATGTTGATGTCCCCGCCCGAGGCCGCAGTCATGTTAGCCGCGAATTGTTCAATGACGAGTTGAGGCGCAGATCCGCCGCCCCAGAATGACTGGAGTTTCCAGTCGTAGCTGTCCGACAGCGACGCTGTCGCCGACAGAGCCAGCGCTGCAGCACCAGCCATCAGGGATTTTGCAAAATTCATGGGTTTCCTCCTAGGGTTGGACATTGATTGCTTTTGGAAAGTCCGTAAAATCAGTCCAGTGCGGCCCCTTCGCGGTTCAGGATGTCGCGAACGTCTTCGCCTCGGATGTTGCGCAGGGCGACGCCGTCACGCAGCGCGATGTCCGCTGCCACAGCCGCCGCGTGGCCATAACCAAAGCATTGTGCAGTGACCCTGGCAGAGGCCAAGGCCTCGTGTTCAGCGGAAAGACAGCGCCCGGCGACGATGATGTTCTCGCCAATCTCGGGAATGAGCGTGCCGAAAGGAATTTCGTAATAGTCGTCCAGCAGCCATTCGACCTTGGGCTTCTGGCCGGAATGCAACTCGATCGGCCAGGGGCAGCGCACGACACCATCGGCATGTTTGTGGCGCCCCACCACGTCCTGGTTGGTCAGACGTTTGACCCCGACAATCGAGCGGGTCTGGCGAATACCGACCTCGACCCCGGTATCGACGACATAGCTGTCAGCACAGCCCGGCACCTTGTCCTTTAGGAACCGCGCATATTCCCGAACCTGATGGCGGGCGACGATTTCTGCTTCTGTGTGATCAACCGGGTTGGTCACATCCAGATCGCGCCCGTCACGGCCCAGGATGCGGGTGGCGTTGACCATGAGCTCGTTCGGGCGCGAGGTCGGAAAGATCCAGATCTTCTTGCGCGGAAGATGGTAATTGCCGCTGTTCTCGGCCTCGATCAACGCCTCGACGACGTGTGCCGGGCTGATCGTGTTATCGCCCCAGTACTCCAGGTAAGCGCCCACATCGACATTGCCCAACCGGAAGATCATCGTCGGGTTCTGGATGGTGCCGTCCTGCCCCTTGGTGGTCGCCCAGCCGGCGCGGTGCACGACATCGGCGTCGCCACTGGCATCAACAACCAGCTTGGCTTCAATCCTGGCCAGGCCGGATTTCGTGTCAACTATCACGCCACGCACGGCAGCCCCATCTCGCAGCACGCCCACGACGCGGGAATGGTAGAGAATGTTCACGCCTGCATCGGACAAAAAGTCGTCCGCGTTTTCGCGCCACATGTGCGGGTCATGCGTGACCGTCCAGGTTTTGCCATAGCGCTGCGGTTCCGTAAGACCGCCACGCGCGATCAACCGCTTGCGGAACTCGTCGGCAAAACCGAACACGACTTGCTCGGCACGATTGGCGTTCCGATCGCTGGACATGTAGAGACCGCAAATCGTGCCCGACATACCGGCAACCGCTCCACCGCCGCAGAAACCGTAGCGCTCGATCATGAGAACCTGATGCCCTTTTCGGGCGATGTTCGTTGCTGCCGAGACACCCGCAGCGCCACCACCGGCAACGATCACGTCAAACTGGCCCAGGCTTGGGATCGCTGCTTCGTTAAGCACTCCTTGAATCGCGTAATCGTCGGAAAGCATGGCGTCGCCCTGTTCGAATTATTGATACCTCATCTGATATATCATTAGATATAGTTCGGTCAATGAATCTGGCAGCGCTCCTAATTACCAGCGCAAGGCAGTCTCTATGAGTTTGAAAACATGAAGAATAATCGAACAAGGAACTTCTGTAAGGAACGACCCTTCAGCACATTTCCAGGCTCACGGTTTCTGCTTTCAGATGCCAACGCCGGAAAGTGGCCAGTTGATTCCCTCGGTTCCAGGACGGATGTCCTTGGCGTTCGGAACTATCCTTTGCGATAGAACACACTGTGAAACTTCAGACAGATTGAGATTGCGCAACGAGATATCGAATGGCCGCTGCGGGGACGTTGCGACGGTGTGTCGGCGACAAAGGAGAGGACCTTCCTTGTGCCATTTCTCTTGAAGCGAAATACCGCAATGCAAAGCAAACCAGACACTGCAGTCAATTAGCTAGATGCTCGCTCAGTCCGCGACTCGTTCCTTGCCTGAAGAAGTCTCGCTGCGCCTGGCACGAATGGCCGCTCTTCTCGCTGCATTGTCGTACTAAAGATGATGCGCGCGCGGCAAAATCTGTGCTGCGAGCGCGCGCAGCGAGAAAATCAAATTCACAGGATGGGCTCACACTTCGGTTTTGCCGCCCATGCGCGAACTACGGCTCCTGACTTGCCTATGACCACGCATTGAGCAACATGATACAAGATCAAAGACTTGGCCCGATCCCCCGGATGACCGGTCTCGATCAGCCTGTTGCACCGGCATTGCCACGCGGGCGTTAGGCGGTTCTGAGCCCTATTTGACCTTACATAGTCCACATCTATATTGTTGCTTATCTGACGCCGATGCCAGATCCAGGAAAAAACTAGACGAGACCGATGCATGAAAATTGGCGAATTGGTACAAGCAACTGGTCTAACCGAGCGAATGCTGCGCCACTACGAGCAGCTTGGGATCATTACGCCTGGCAGATCTGAAGGCGGTACGCGTCAATATGATGAAGAGGACCTCGCGGTTGCACAGCTCATGCGACAGTTGCGTGCGCTCGATATTCCGTTGGAAACCGTCGCGGAGATCGCGCAGGAACGATCAAAGCATTCAACCGGGAATTCTTCTTGTCTCTCCGTTGGCGCCTTGCTCGAAGACCTGGCTGAGCAGTTGAGCCGAAAGGCCGAGCGGGCACTTTCACTCCGGCGGACAATAATGGATGCCGAGAAATCAGTTCAGGAGTGCAAGGGCTGTGAGAATGTCCCTAGCTCCAAGACCTGCCCGGACTGTCCCATGAACCGCATGGCAGAAGAAAACCCAGTGGCCGCCTTGATCTGGGATTAGGTTTAGAGGCGGAAGACCTGTCCAACGATCGGCCAAAACACATCGAATTCGGCGTCGTCGGAGAAAGGCATCTCGTCGTAGTCAGGTTCCTCAAGCGAAACTCCTGCTCGCAGTGCATTCTGCACTGCGCTCCATTTTGCAAACTCTGCTTCAAGGGCAGGTAAAGTCATCTGGCGCCGCATCATTGCAGCAGGCACCTCGATCACGGTGCCCGGAAGCGACAACCCCTCATATCCTGAAATCACCCATTCGCGCGCGCATTCCCAATGGGGGCCAATGACTTCGAAAAGAGTTTGGTATGCAGCCCGTACACGCGGAGGCAGTGAAATCTCGCCCCACGCCAATGCTGCGAAAACGCCACCCGTTCGCACAACTCGTTGAGCTTCGGCAAGATGTGCCGAAAGATCAAAGTGGTGTAGCGCCTGCATGGAAAACAGCAAATCGACACTCTGCTCTCTCACCGGAAGCTTCTCGGCAGCTGCCTTAACAACCTTGACCGGCGTCTGTTGCAATCGGGGTGGCGCCACGTCCGTCGCCACCACAGTGGTAAAGTAGGGTTTTAGGAATGCCGACAGCTCTCCAAGACCTGCGCCACATTCGACGCAGGCCCCGTTCTTTTCGGGGAGGGTTGCCAACCATTGCATCAATCCACGTGGATCAAGCCGCTTGGCGCCCTTCATGGGCTCAATGCACCGTACTGACGAATTTCTCAAACTCGCCAGCGTGCATTTCATGGCTGAGCTCCGGCTTGGGGAACTGCCCACTCGTGGCTGCTTCGAAATAGGCTGAGTAGGCTCTTTGCATTTCGCCCCAGACGTCACCGAACACTTCGCGTTTGGGGGGAATGGGAAAGACCGAACACCCGATGATGTCGCTGGATACATGAAAAATTCCATGCGCGTGTGGACCGGAGCCAAGGCTGGCCACTGCAACGGGCAAGTTTTCGTAGCACCATTTCGTCAGCTCAACCGACGTGTGCTCGAAGAGAGCCGCGAAAATACCCGCATCAATCGATGCCTTGACCAGTTCGACAATGGCCGATGCCTCTTCTGCGGTGCGTCCGGCCGGCGCATGGCCCGAGTTCATCACCGCACGTTCGCCCTGAACTCCAAAATGCCCCACGACGGGAATACCGGCATCGACGATGGCTTTGATATGACCAACGGTGCCAAGCGAGGGTTCGATATGCACGCCATCGGCGCCTAACTTGACGACCTTTGCGGCATTGCGAACCGATTCCTCAACCGAGATGCAGGCCGTCGTGTTTGGCATGTTGCAGATGATGAACGGCGACGATGCTCCACGCAGCACACCTTCGAGCATGTAGAGCTGTTCCTCGAAATCCACGGTGGCCATGGATTTGTGACCCATCATGCCCATCGGGCCGGGGCTGCCACAGCAGAGCAGATCCATGCCTAATTCCTCGGCCATAATCGCGCTGGGGGTGTCATGGCACTCCATGCCAACGATGCGCTCGCCCTTTTGTACCTTTTCGGCAAGGTGCTTGAGCCGAGTCTTTCTGCGTTTTGTCATAAATTCCTCCCATCCGGTTGAGTTTTGTTGGATGAGATCCACTATCTGACATATATGTAAGATTTGCAAACCTTTTCGAACTACCACCTGGTCCCGTGTCTTGGTTTTCGTACAGAGAATTTTGCTGCGCTCTGATCGAATGGCCAGTTTTCTCGCCGCGTTGCGGCAGCCGAAAATTCAGCTACCGCAGAAACCCCCCGCGCTGCGAGCGCGTGCAGCATGAAAACACAATGGCCGGGTTGGGCTCGAAGGGGACATCTGACAGAAATGCGCCGATGTCCGGACCGCGGACCTACTACAAAACCTGAGCGCATAACGGCCCCGATTGAATGGCGAAAAACGGAGTGAACTGCGTTTTGCACCAATTCCTACTTTCCGGCTCTGGTTAACTTTTACCAAGGCGCAATTTGTGTTGGATTGGTCGGGACGCAAAGCTCGGGCGCAC
>NZ_JBXWSF010000091.1:0-14780 GCF_059613285.1 Ruegeria sp. BHSB058
ATCGCGCGTGAAACGGTATTGTTGAGGGCCTACGATTTTGAACGTGCCGTAGATAGCGAGCGTTTGGATGTGATACACGGAAGCACCAAGACCGTGATCCGTCTGCCGTTCACGTTGTTCGATCACGAGGACATCGACGAACTGCGTGGCCGCTTCCCGGTGTTTTCGGTTTTGCGCAAGGAACGTGCCCTGACAGACGAACAGTGGAACAGGGTGCGTTTCGACAAGCTGACGCAAGGTCTGGAAATATCGGGCCGCGACAATCCGAAAGCTTATGAGCGCCGCCGCGACGCACTGGTCGACAGCATCGGCGAAGGGGCGAATGACCGGCGGTTCAAGACCAACCGGGTCGGTACCGAAGGGTGCTGCGGTCGAGGCTGCAACGGATGCCTGATCTTTTGGCAAGACGATCAATATGCTCAGGCGCGCGAGGTTTTGATGAAGCGCAAACAAGGCGAACAGCTTTCCCGCGCCGAAGCGTCGAGCTTGCGCCAGGTTGAAACCGCACGCTAGAGGCTTTTGATCATTTCCAATGACGTGAATTGGAACCGCTCGGGCATAGTGGCCGAGCGGTTTTTTGTCTGGCCCATGGTAACAGAATTTCATTCTTGACAAAAATAATAAGGAAAAATATCCCCTGCCTTCAGACGGAGGCCGCGATGTTTTTTCACCTCGACAGTTTGAGAGCATTTGGAGACCACCCATGTCTGGTTATGGGCGGGGAAAAGGTGACGACCTATGCCGATCTTGCTGACATGGCAGAGGCATTCGGTCGGTGTTTGCCGACAGATCGTGGCGTGATCGCTATCGAGATGACGGCAACGGCGGAGGTCATCGCGGCCTATATCGGTGCATTGGCGGCGGGGTATGCTGTCATGCCTTTGCCTGATGGCGATCTTGAGACAGCGCGCAACCTTGAGACCCGGTTTCACCCGACGGCGAGCTTTCGCTTGACGGGTGGGCGCAGGCGCCTTTTCATGCATGATTGGCAACTGACCGACGTGCATCCCGACCTTGCATTGTTGTTGCAAACGTCCGGCAGCACCGGACATGGGCGCGGGGTTCGTCTGTCGTTTGGCGCGATCGAGGCCAACGCCAGAGCCATCGCTGAATATCTGGAAATCGGGCCGAAGGACCGTGCGGCGCTGGTTCTGCCGCTGCACTACTCCTATGGCCTGTCTGTCCTGCATTCACATCTGGCAAGCGGGGCCAGTCTGTGGCTTGCGCCGGGTTCAATACTGGACGTGGGGTTTTCCGAGCAATTGTCGCAATCCTGTGCGACTAGCCTGGCGGGCGTGCCGCATCATTTCCGTTTGTTGGAAAGCGCCGGTCTCGGAGATACGCTTCCGTCGATTGTCAGGACCCTGACCGTTGCGGGTGGCGCCATGCCACCTGCGCAAGTGTTACAATGGAACGCCAGGATGCAGCGGCGCGGCGGACGGTTTTTCGTGATGTATGGTCAGACCGAAGCTACCGCGCGTATCAGCTGGCTGCCGCCAAAGCTGGCAGCATCGCATCCTGACAGCATCGGCATTGCCATTCCAGGCGGTCGGATGTTTTTGCGAGATGTTGACGGCCTTGAGGTTTCCGAGGCGGAAACCGAAGGGGAACTGGTTTTTACAGGTCCGAACGTGATGATGGGTTATGCCCGCGATTATTTGGACTTGGGCAAACCGGCAGAGTTGGACGCGTTGGCGACTGGCGACCTGGCATGTTGTGGTGCAGATGGGGTATTCCGAATTACTGGACGGCTGTCGCGCATTTCCAAAATTGCTGGGCTGAGAATTGGTCACGACGCGTTGGAAAATGCGTTGGCGGAACTGGGGTTCGAGGTTGCGGTTTGGGGGGATGACAGCTCAATCCGGATTGCCGTTTGTGGTGCGTCTACAGGAGTTGCCGACAAAGCGGCCCGCTTGGCCGGAATTGGCAGTCAGCATTTTCAAGTTGTTCATGTCAGGGCGTTGCCGCGGCGACCGAACGGCAAGATTGACTATCCTGAACTAAAGGCCAAGGCAGCGGCAAGCGATGAACCGCAGGATCGCGGAGTTCTGGTTGCATTCCAGGCTGCATTTGCGCCCAAGATCGTGGGTGGGAACGACAGTTTTGCCTCACTCGGGGGTGACAGCCTGTGCCATGTGGAACTGTCGCTGGCTCTTGACACCTGCCTTGGCGGCGCTCCGGACGGCTGGGAAAAGATGCCGGTCCAAGAGCTTGAGAGAACCAGGCCCAATCGTTCGCCCTACGTGCCGACCGAGATCATGGCCCGCGCGCTGGCCATTCTTGCAGTTGTGACGGCACATCAGACCCTATGGCCGGTCTATGGCGGGGCGGCCGCGATGGTGATGCTGATGGGAATGAGTGTTGCCAGCTATCGCTGGGATGCCTTGAAAACAGGAGACCTGCCCAGTTTCCTGACCCCGATGATCGCAGTTCTGGTTCCGTATTATCTGATCCTTGCAGTCTATGCACTGGTCTGGGGTCAGGTCCCCTGGGCATCGGTCTTTCTGGTCGGGAACTTTGCGTGGACCACACCAGAAACACATCTGATGCTGCCGTACCTTTATTGGTTCGTCGAAGCCTATGTGCAGATGACCCTGTTGCTGGCCGCTCCGTTTCTGTTTCCACCGCTGCGCAACTGGCTGGCACGACAAAGTCGATTTGCGATCGGTCTTGGGTTGTTGGGAATCGCCGTTGGCCTGCGCGTTACGATACCCGAGCTATTCCCGATGCATGGGCGGGCGCAATTCACGGTGCCATGGGTTTTTTACCTGTTCGCGCTTGGGTGGTGCATCGTATCAGCCCGCACAAGGACTCAGCGCCTGATCCTGCTGGTGGCTGCTTGTCTGATCATGCCGCTGGCCGCGTATCTGGGTGGCAACTGGTACGGAGGCTGGATCAAATACTTGAGCCTTCTGGCCCTTGCCGCCCTGTTGGTATTTGTACCGCGCATTCCTGCGCCAAAGGGTTTGGTTCGCCCGATCATGCGGTTGGCGCAAGCGGCGTTCCCCATCTATCTGCTCCACCGCTACGTTCCCGAACTCCTTCTTCCCCTTGCCGGTATTGATGGAGACACGCCGTGGGTCGACGCGCTGGCGATTGCTGGGGGGATCGCGCTTGGTCTGGCGGTTGCAGACCTGCAAAGGCAGATCGGCAATATCGGGTTCGTTTATCGGTCTCGGGAAACCCGCGCCGAGGCGTGAATTCAACGCTCTTTAGTTCGCTGTGGGTGCATTTTCGTCGGGGTGAGCTGCGGCAAAGGCCGGGTGATCCGCGCAGGCGGCTTCGACCGCCAGCAGGCGCGGCAGATCCGAAATCTCAACATCCCAACGGCGGGCGTTGTAGATCTGGGGCATCATGCAGATATCAGCCAGACCGGGTGCAGAGCCAGTGCAATAGGGAGCCTGAGAGTATTCGGACAAGAGTGTATCGAACGCGACCAACCCGGGGCGGATGAAATGGCGCATCCAGTCGCCGGGCATGCCCTCGGCGCCACCGCTCAGCATTGTGGCGTGTTTGGCAACCTGCAGGTTGCAGACGGGATGGATGTCGACCGCAATCGAGTGCGCCAGAGCCTGTGCCTTGGCGCGTTGGGCAGGGTCTTTAGGCAGCAGGTTCAGGCCCCGTGTTTGGTCAAGATAGTCCAGGATGGACAGGGACTGCGTGAGCTTTAGACCATCGATTTCGAGAACCGGGACAAAGCCTTGCGGATTGCGGGCCAGATGTTCGGGGCTACGCTGTTCGCCCTTGGTCAGGTCGATTACAACCGAACGAAAGGCAATCCCCGCCAGATTGAGCGCGATCCGCAGCCTGTAACTGGCTGATGACCGCCAGTAATCATAAAGCACTACATCGTTCATCCTGGTCTCCCAAATGACAAGGCAACCGGTGCGGGGCCGGTTGCCTGTATCGTGTCACCCCTGTCTTCAGAGGTTACTCAGTTCCTTGGCGTGCAGCCAGTCTGCATGTTTGGGTGCCTTCTTGGTCTTTGACCATTCTTCCAGCATCTCCCATTTTACGTCATTCAGCTTGGCCAGCATCTTTTCCTCTTCCGGGTCCGGGCAGGCCAGTTCGATACGGTGGCCGCTGGGGTCGAAGAAATAGATCGAGTGGAAGATCGAGTGATCGGTGACACCCAGAACTTCGACGCCGTTGGCTTCGAGGTGGTCCTTGAACTTCAGCAACTCATCGCGATCCTTCACCTTGAAAGCGATGTGCTGCACCCATTTCGGCGTGTTCGGATCACGACCCATTTCAGGCTTGGTCGGCAGTTCGAAGAACGCCAGCACGTTGCCGTCGCCCGCATCTAGGAATAGGTGCATGTATGGGTCAGGCTCGTGGGTGGATGGAACGTGATCCTCGGCAATCGCCAGAATGAAGTCCATGTTCAGCATCTTGCCGTACCATTCGACGGTTTCCTTGGCGTCCTTGCATCGGTACGCCACATGATGAATTTTCTCGATTTTCATAGGATTAGCTCCTCCTTGAGCGTGGCGGCTTTGATAGCCTCATTCAAAACCGACTGGTCACCGATATGGTTGGCCAGAACCAGAACAAGTCGGGCGTTCAATGCGTCGCTTTCGGCTTTCTCCAGCCCTTCGTGGGCTGCTAAAAGTGCGGCATAGAAATCGTCGGCTTTGTCGATATTGGGTTTCAGGATCAGATCGGCCATGGTCTTACTCCTTGCCGGTGGCCCGGCGGATGGCATGCCGGAACGAGTTTTCTTCGAATGAATCACGACGGGCAGCAACGTGCTGGTCCGGCCGGATCAGGTAGACGCCGCTGTCGGCATCCCCCAGATAGCGGCGTTTGAGTTCCAGCGTCGGATCATCCTTGACCGAAAGCGCCAGACGTTCGACCACGATCCCGTCTTCGTCGATTGTGTCGGGGGCGTCCGCGTCGATGGTGAGCAACGTGAACTTGTCGCCAAGCATCGGCAGCAAATACCCATCCTTAAGCTTGACGTCCGGGCATGGGGAACCGGGCCGCGTGCGGGCCGGACCGTTCAGCGCATCAGCAGAATTCAGCGGCGAGCCGTCATAGGTGCAGGGCACGCTCAAACGGCCGGAGTTTACCAGCGGTCGCGCGAATTCATAACGCTCGCTAAGGTCCAGAACCGCGTCACGCATGATGCGTGACATATCCGATTTCGGTGTGATGAAGTCGGTCGAGCGAGTCGAGTTCATGATGTTTTCGTCAGCACCATGGATGCGTTCATAGTCATAACTGTCCAGCAGGCTTTCGGGGGCCTTGCCCTCAAGCACCAGTTTGAGTTTCCAGATCAGGTTGTCGGTATCCTGCAGGCCCGAATTCGCGCCTCGGGCGCCAAACGGACTGACCTGGTGAGCAGCATCGCCGGCAAAGATCACCCGATCGTGACGGAACTGCTCCATCCGGCGGCATTGGAAGGTATAGATCGAGACCCATTCCAGCTCGAATTTTACATCCTCGCCCAGCATCGCCTTGAGGCGAGGGATCACGTTTTCGGGACGCTTTTCGCGTTCCTTGTCGATGTCCCAGCCAAGTTGCAAGTCGATCCGCCACACATTGTCGGGTTGCTTGTGCAACAGCGCTGATTGGCCTTTGTTGAACGGCGGATCGAACCAGAACCAGCGTTCGGTTGGAAAGTCGGCTTCCATGATGACGTCGGCGATCAGGAAGTTGTCTTCGAACACCCGTCCGACGAAATCCTTGCCGAGCATCGCCCGGATGGGCGAGCCCGCGCCGTCACAGGCGATCAGCCAGTCTGCCTCGAGCGTATATGAACCTTCTGGAGTTTCCACCTCGACCTTCACGTGGTCGGGATGAGTGCCTACAGCTTCGACCTTGTTACGGCCACGAATTTCGATGGGCGCACCCTCGGCCTGCAACTCGCGGACCCGGTTCACCATGTATTCTTCGAAATAGTATTGCTGAAGGTTGATGAAGGCGGGGCGCTGATGCCCTTCTTCGGGCAGCAAGTTGAAATCATAAACCTGCCGGTCGTCAAAGAAGACCTTGCCGATGTTCCATTCGACGCCCTTGTCGACCATCGGTTGGCCACAACCGAGCCGGTCGAGGATTTCCAGCGGACGTTTGGCGTAGCACACGGCGCGGCTGCCAAAGCTGACCTTGTCGTTGTCGTCCAGCACAACCACTTCGATCCCCTGCTGGGCCAGATCGATGCCGGCGGCCAGACCGATCGGGCCGGCACCGACGACAATCACTTTGTGGCGTACCGGGGCGGACGCATCCTGGTCGGGACTGCGCTCATAGGCATAAAGCGGCACTTCGAAGATTTTGTTCACGGGCTCTCCTCCCATTTACTCTGCGCAAAAGGCGCAATTCTCCTTTCCTCCGCCACGAGCGCGCCGAAGGGTCTGGTTTATCGTCTCATCGTTTTCAACAGGGCGACACGATCTGGATCAAAGTCGCCCACGACAAGGTCACCCCTGCAGGGCCTCCCACATCTCCAGATCACGTTGGGCGGTCCAGATGCGTGGGGTATCAATGCCGCGTGCCTCGTCATAAGCGCGCGCTACGTTGAAGGGCAGGCAATGTTCGTAAATCGCGTAGTCGGCGAATTTCGGGTCGCATTCGGCGCGCACTGCGTCCCATGCCTCTTTGAGAGATCCGCCTCGCGCCGCGACCCTGGCTGCCGGGCGGTAGGTGCTTTCGACGAAATCGCGGGTGTTTTCGATGGCGGCATTGACCATGTCCTTGCCAACCAGCGCGTCGCCGCGACCCGGTGCGATGGCGTCGACATCGAACCACTTGATCTCGTCCAGAGTGTCGCCCCAGTCGCTGAAATGCCCGTCGCCGCAATAGCAGGCCGAGTGGTATTCAACGATGTCGCCAGTGAACATCACGTTCTGGTCTGGCACATGGATCACGATATCACCGGCGGTATGCGCGCGCCCCAGATGCATCAGGTCGATCCGGCGGTTGCCCAGATAAACGGTCATCGTGTCGCTGAAGGTGGTTGTGGGCCAGGTCAGGCCGGGGATGCTTTCATGGCCTTCGAAAAGACGCGGGAAACGTTGGAATTCGCTGTCCCAGTCTTCCTGACCGCGTTCGACCACCATGGCGCGGGCCATGTCAGACATCAGGATCTGTTGCGCGCCAAAAGCGCTGGCGCCCAATACCCGCACCGCGTGATAATGGGTCAGCGCCACATGGGTGATCGGTTTGTCGGTCACAGACCGCACGCATTCGATCACCTTGTTGGCTAGACGCGGAGTCGCCTGCGCCTCGACGATCATCACGCTGTCATCGCCGATGATGACGCCCGAGTTCGGGTCGCCCTCGGCGGTGAAAGCATAGAGCCCTTCACCCACTTCGGTGAACGAGATTTTCTTTTCCGACATGTCCCCCTGGGACGCGAATGCTTTGGCCATGGTGAGTTCCTTACCGTGCGTAGGGGTTTTCAAGGGCGGGAAGGATGGTTCCGACGCAATCACCGAAACCGATGGTGTAACCGTCGCCTTTGGCAGAGCCCTTCAGAGTCAGTGTGTCGCCATCCTCGATGAAGCTGCGGGTTTCTCCGGTGTCCAGCGTCAGCGGCTCTTTGCCGCCCCAGCTGAGTTCCAGAAGTGAGCCGCGTTCGGGTTTGGCCGCACCTGAAATCGTACCGGACCCCAGAAGATCACCCGCATTCATCGGGCAACCCGAAGTGGTGTGATGGGCCAGTTGCTGCGCTGCGGAGTAATACATTTCCTTGTAATTCGTCCGCGCGATGGTTGTGGCGTCCTTGCCTTCCGGCGCCATGGTTATTTCGAGATCGATGTCATACAACATCGGGCCACAATCCTTGAGGTGGTCCAATAGCGCGAACTCGCGGGCTGGCGTGTCACAGCGGAACGGCTCAAGGGCTGCTTTGGTCACGATCCAAGGGCTGATCGAGGTTGCGGTTGCTTTGGCTTGAAACGGACCCAGTGGCTGGTATTCCCATGCCTGGATGTCGCGCGCCGACCAGTCGTTCAGCAGGACGTAACCAAAGATGTGGTCATCCGCTTCCTGCACCGTGATCGGGCCATCCGAGGGCGTGCCGACGATCGCGCCCATCTCAAGTTCGATATCGAACCGGCGGCAGGGCAAAAAGGCGGGCAGGTCCTGATCGGGGGATTTCAGCTGTCCCCAAGGGCGACGGATATCCGTTCCGGACACCACGACCGAGGACGCCCGTCCGTTATAGCCAATCGGAATGTGCAACCAGTTCGGCGGCAGCGCGTTTTCCGGGCCACGGAACATGGTGCCCACATTAAACGCATGGTTCCGACCCGCGTAGAAATCGGTGTATTCGCTGACCGCAAAAGGCAAGTGCATCTCGGCTTCGGCCATTGGAACAAGCAGCGCTTCGACCTTGTCCTGTTCTGCTGATCCTTCGCCTAGCAGGGCGATCAGGCGCTCTCGCAGCGCTGCCCAGACGGCGGGGCCTTCTTCCATCAGATCATTCCAGTAGGGCACGTCGAACAGCGGAATCTCGGCCAGGGCGATCAGACCTTCGGCTTCTGCTTCGGTGACGTCCAGGATCATGTCGCCGATGGCGACGCCGCAATGGGGCTCTTCGCTGGCAGTTGAAAAAACCCCATAGGGCAAGTTGTTCAGCGGAAACGGGTGGTTGGCATCATTGGCCGAAGCTACCCAGGATTTCATCAAAGGCATATCATTTCCTTGTCGTGGTGCGACGGAGGCGAACCCGCCGTCCTCATTTCTTTCCAGGTGCGCCGTCGAACTTCTTTTCAAGCGACGTCCAGCAGTCGATATAGTCATCCTGCAGCGGTGCCTCGTTGGCGGCAAATGTTGTCAAATGCTGCGGGAAACGGGTTTCGAACATGAAGGACATGGTGTTTTCCAGCTTGTCCGGCCCAAGGTTCGAATTCGACGCCTTTTCAAAGGCTTCTTTGTCAGGCCCATGCGGCAGCATCATGTTGTGCAGGCTCATCCCGCCGGGCACAAAGCCCTGCGGCTTGGCGTCATACTGACCATAGATGTTGCCCATCAGTTCCGACATGATGTTCTTGTGATACCAGGGCGGGCGGAACGTGTCCTCCATCACCATCCAGCGTTCGCGGAACAGGACAAAGTCGATATTGGCCGTGCCCGGCTGACCTGAGGGTGCAGTCAGGACGGTAAAAATCGACGGATCTGGATGGTCAAACAGGATCGCGCCAACCGGGCAATAGTTGCGCAGATCGTATTTGCATGGCGCGTAGTTGCCGTGCCAGGCCACCACGTCCAGTGGGCTGTGTCCGATTCTGGTGATGTGAAACTGACCGCACCATTTTATCGTGACTGTGGATGCAACCTCGCGGTCTTCGAACGCGGCGACCGGCGTCTTGAAGTCGCGTGGATTGGCCATGCAGTTGGCACCGATTGGACCTCGCCCGGGCAGTTCGAACTTCTGACCATAGTTCTCGCAGACAAAACCACGGGCCGGACCTTCCAGTATTTCGACACGGTACAAAAGCCCGCGTGGGATGATGGCGATCTCTTTTGGTTCAAGATCGAGGATGCCCAGTTCCGTGGCAAAGCGCAGGCGTCCCTCCTGCGGAACCACCAGCAATTCGGAATCGGCGGAATAGAAATAATCGTCGACCATCGAATCAGTAATCAAATAGATATGGCTTGCCATGCCTACCTGCGTATTCACGTCTCCGGCCGTGGTCATAGTACGCATGCCCGTCAGCCATGTCAGGTCTTCGTCCGAATGCGGGACCGGATCCCAGCGGTACTGGCCAAGGCTGACTACGTCCGGATCTACGCATGGCGCGGATTTCCAAAAGGGCAGGTCGATCTTTTCGTACCGATGCGAATGTTTGACCGAAGGCCGAATGCGATAGCACCAGGTCCGTTCGGGATGCGGCGCGGTAAAGGCCGTTCCGCTGAGCTGTTCACCATATAGTCCATAGTTACATTTTTGCGGGCTGTTCATACCCTGCGGCAGGGCACCGGGCAGGGCCTCGGTTTCAAAGTCGTTTCCAAAGCCGGGCATATAGCCGGGATGCGTGCCCACAGGCGTACTGGCCTGGGTCATTTCGTGCGGGTCAGCCGGACGGTTCATTGCGCGTTCCTCCGTTTACTGCTTGTCGGATAATAGTTGATTTTGTAACTAACAAGCATGACAAACGAGAAAATCACCGAAAAAGATGACTTCGACCTGCGAAATTTCCTGCCTTTCCTGCTGAATCAGGCGGCTGAGGAAAGTTCGTTGGAGTTTCAGCGAGTCTACAAGAATCGCTATGGCATGTTGCGTACCGAATGGCGGGTGCTGTTTCACCTGGGCATTCACGGCGAGATAACGGCCAAGGAAATCGGCGAACGCGCCAAGATTCACAAGACCAAGGTTAGCCGCGCCGTCCACAAGCTTGCACAGAGGCGCTATCTGACACGGGAACGCGACGACAAGGACCGGCGGGTAGAGCGATTGGCGCTGACGACAGCCGGTTTTGCAGTTTATCGCGAGCTGCGCGGAATAGCAGAGCAATATGACGCGAAACTGGCATCTCACTTCACCAAGGGAGAGGCGGCGTTGCTACGAATGATGCTTCGCAGACTGGCAGGGATGGAGTGAGAGGCTGGCAATATGCTGCTATCGTCACCACATGGGCCGTATCATGCCTGAGTTATTCATGTCAAAATCCCTGCATTCCGGCGATAGCGATCACCTTGTCCGCTGGCTCATGGATCGGGGCCTGGAAGGCGCAGGGCAGAGAGAGATCCTTGAAGGATATTGCGAGCGGCTGGTCGAATTGGGCATTCCGCTCATGCGCTTTCACGCAGCGCAAAGCGCGTTTCATCCAATTTATGGAGGAACAGGGTTCAGTTGGAACCGCGATCTGGGCAGTGAATTGGAAAACTACGAACACAGTGATACGCCGCAGGAGCGATGGACGCGCAGCCCACTTTATGAGTTGCTCCGGTCCGGCGCCGGCGAATTGCGCGAACGTCTGATTGACCGGAACGAACCCAGCCGGTTCCCTTTTCTCAACGACATGTATCAACGCGGGGCAACTGACTATTTTGCGATGGGGTTGATCCTGGAAAAGACGGAACCGGGTGCTGTCATCGACCCCGAAAACACGCCCGAAGGTGTATTGCTATCCTGGACAACCGACGACGCCGAAGGGTTTCGGGACGCCGATCTGGATGTAATCCGGAGAGCCTTGCCACACTTGGGACTTGCCCTGAAATCCGCCGCAAATCGCAAGATGGCGCAGGATTTGTTGCGTGTCTATCTCGGCCGGGATGCAGGGCAGCGCGTTTTGTCCGGTGAAATCAGGCGTGGATCGCTGCAAGAAATCGACGCAGTGATCTGGAACTTCGATCTGGCGGGTTTCACCAGCCTGTCGGAGCGCATTCCCGGCCCGGACATCATCGCGATGCTGAACGACTATCTGGCGGTGGCGGTTGGTGCCGTGCATGACTGTGGTGGCAACATCCTGAAATTCATGGGTGATGGCCTGATGGCAATCTTCGACGTGGGTGATAGTCGCCAAGATGCCTTTGCGGCACTGCAGGCGGTTGCCCTGTTGCAGAACAGGATGGATGAAATGAACATGGCGCGGGCCGAGGCGGGGCTGCCGACAACCGGTTTCACTCTTGCACTGCATGCAGGACAAATCCTTTACGGCAACATCGGTGCTGAAAGCCGATTGGATTTTACCGTAATCGGGCCTGCCGTGAACCAGACGTCAAGGATTGCCGGGATGCATCGTGCGCTGGATCAAAGCATTTTGATGTCCGACGACGTCGCCCGTGCCGCCGAAGGTTGCGAGCATGAACTGGTTTCACTGGGCCGCTACATGCTGCGTGGGGTGACCGAGCCGAAGGAACTGTTCACGTTGTTCCGGAAACCGATTTAGAAGTCCACTTCGACGCCGGGCAGGTTCAGTTCTCGCATCATGTCGCGCAGTTCCTGACGCGCAGCGATGTTCGAGATGTTGAGCTGCTTGACGCCAATGTCCTTTAGGTCCAGCAGGGTCAGGCCGCGCGGGAACAATTCGCGGAAAATGACCCGCTCGGAAAAGCCCGAAGCGATGCGGAAGCCGATGCGCTTGGACAGCATCTCGATCGCGCGCTGCATCTTTTCCTTGTTCACCATGCGCTGGGTGCCGACGCGGTTGCGCACCACCACCCAGTCGATGGGTTTCAACCCTGCCTGTGCCCGCAACTGTCGAGCGTTCCACACCATCTCGGAATAAACCGACGGACCGAGTATCTTTTCCCCTTTGCTGTCGATACGCGCCAGAAGATCGAAATCGATGAAACTGTCATTGAGAGGGGTGATCAACGTGTCGGCCAGTGAATGCGCCACTTGGCTGAGACGGGTGTGCGAGCCAGGGCAATCGATCAGAATGAAATCGCTGTCTCCCTCCAGTCTGGATACGGCAGCCGACAGGCGATGGTCATAGATGTTTTCTCCGGGCTTCAAAGTGGCCGGGTCGATTTCGGGCAGATCGTGATGGTCCGGGCTCGGCAGCGCCAGCGTCTCGCCGTTCAGAAAGTTGCGCCGGTTTTCGAAATACCGGCCCAGGCTGCGTTGGCGCAGGTCAAGGTCCAATGTCGTGACCGAGTGGCCAAGACGGGCAAGCGCCGTAGCGACATGCATCGAAACCGTCGATTTACCCGCGCCACCTTTTTCGTTCCCGACCACGATAATGTGTGCCATGCCTGTCCTTCTCGTCTCCCACGCCCTTGTCGGCGAATTGTTGCCGCACACTATATGTTGTGTGAATGGCGAAGGGAAGCAGAGTCACCTGTACTTCGTGTCGAATTTCCGCCTTGCGGAAACCTATGCAAGCGCCCCTGCGGCAGGACAGAAACCCTTGGCTCCACGTAACGGTCGGAAAAGGTTTGCCAATGCGGCCATCGCGGGTAGATTTCCTAAATCTTATCGTCAACAAGAAAGGTTTTCAGATCATGGCAGGGAAATTTGAGCTTTACACGGATAAGGCCGGTGAATTCCGTTTCCGTCTCAAAGCAGGCAACGGACAGGTCATTCTGGCGAGCGAAGGTTACAAGCAACGCGCCAGCGCTGAAAACGGAATCGAGTCTGTGCAGAAGAATGCACAAGATGACGCGCGATTCGAGCGCAAGGATACCAGCAACGGCAAATGGATGTTCAACCTGAAAGCTACCAATGGTCAGGTCATAGGCACCAGCGAAGTCTATGAAAGCGCTGCTGCGCGGGACAACGGCATCGAGTCGGTCAAGAAAAACGCGCCTGATGCAGACACGGTGGATCTTACCTGAGCCGGGGTCGGGAAAAAGAAAAGGCCGCCTTTTTCGGGCGGCCTTTGTCTTGAGAAGGTGACGGGATTAGAAGCCCAAACCTTCGTATTTCTTCTTGAACTTCGAAACGCGACCGCCCGCGTCCATCAGGCGCGACGAACCGCCGGTCCATGCCGGGTGCGACGAGGGGTCGATTTCCAGGGCCAGGGTATCACCCTCGGAGCCCCAGGTGGATTTCATCTGAACCACGGTGCCGTCGGTCATCTTGACGTCGATGATGTGGTAGTCGGGATGGATGTCTTTTTTCATCTTTCCGCTCCTTACGCCTCGGCGCCAGCCTTGGGCTTGTAGTTGGTAACTTCTGCGATCCGGGCCGATTTGCCGCGGCGCGAACGCAGGTAATACAGTTTGGCGCGGCGGACTTTACCGCGGCGAACGACGGTGATGCTTTCGATGTTGGTCGAATACAACGGGAACACACGTTCCACACCTTCGCCGAACGAGATTTTGCGAACGGTGAACGAACCGGCAATGCCGCTGCCGTTCTTGCGCGAAATGCAGACGCCTTCGTAGTTCTGTACGCGGGTGCGCGAGCCTTCGGTCACCTTGTATCCGACGCGGATGGTGTCGCCGGCTTTGAAGTCGGGGATCTCTTTCCCCAGGGCGGCAATCTGTTCCGCCTCGAGCTGTGCGATCAGGTCCATCGCAATTCTCCTATCTGCTCGTGGTTGGTCCACGAAGTTGAGAACGGCCTGAGAGCTCTTGGTCTTCATCGGGTTCCGCGTGTGCAGCCCGCCAGAGGTCAGGTCGAATGTTTCCTCGGTTCAGCCTGCCCGCAAGTGCCCGGGCTGAAGAAAGCCGGACGAAAGGATGCGAAACAAACCAAAACACCGGAGTCGCAAAAAGCGATTCCGGATTGCGGTCGTTTACGGAATTACGCGCTTGGATTCAAGCCCTCATTCGTGGTGGTGGATCGGCGAATTTCCAACTTTCATGAACTTGGAATGTTGTCTTTCCACGCAGAACGCGCATCCTGTCAGCCTGAGGCAAATAGCACTAATAACATTTGAGTCGGAGCAGTCCAATGCGTCTTCTATTGCCGATTTTATTATCTCTTTTGGTCATTGCATCATGTGGGCGGCGCGTACCTGAATCTGAACCCAACCTGCAAACTGACTATTCAGCCATGGCCCTGACCCTGGTGACCTATCCCGAATTCGGCGATGCCGACCCGCATAGTTGGGAAGGACGCGGCCCAGAGTCCTTTCCTATTCATGGCATAGATGTGTCCCGCTGGCAGGGAGATATCGATTGGCCCACCGCCAGATCTGCGGGCGTAAATTTCGTGTTCATCAAAGCGACCGAGGGCGGCGATGTAGCTGACCCTATGTTTGACAACCACAGGCGCGGGGCGCAGGCGGCAGGGGTGCCTTGGGGGGCCTATCACTATTTTTACTTCTGCCGCCCTGCAGCAGAACAGGCGCGTTGGTTCATTCGTCATGTCCCCAAAGGAGCGGATCTGCCGCATGTGCTGGACATGGAATGGAACCACCGCTCGAAAACCTGTCCAC